>CAMBAL010000054.1 GCA_945864225.1 uncultured Blautia sp.
TACACAAGGAGTATCGTCGGCAGCGTCAGATGTGTATAAGAGACAGGTTCACAGGTAACCGTCCCTCCGTTTCTTAAACGGCAATCCCCCGCGTATTCAGGGAAATATTAGTCCATCATCTCGTAAGCGCCATCTTTGATTACAACAGCCTTAGGAGCCTTATCACATTCGCCGTCTTCTGTCCATTTAGCTGTTCCGGTAAGACCGTCAAGCTCGATGTTCAGCATGGAAGCGGAAAGTGCTGCGCTGATGTCTTCATTGGACATATCCGGTGTGATACCAGCGTCTTCTGCAGCTAATTTGATTGCATAAATTACGTCATAAGCATCTGCTGCAAACTGGTTCGGAATTTCGCCGTTGTTAGCATCTTTGTATGCTGTTACAAAGTTTACAGTTGCTTCATCTTCAGCTGTTGCAGAGAATGGTGTCAGAAGCATAACGCCTTCTGCAAGAGAAGTATCAAAGTTCTCTACGCCAAGGATACCGTCCATACCATCAACACCGAATACAGTGATGTCAAGACCTGCATCAGCTGCCTGCTGAAGAATCAGAGCATTGTCAGAGTAGTAGTTTGGCAGGAACAGAAGTTCTGCACCGCTCTCTTTGATCTTGGAAAGCTGTACGGAGAAGTCTGTGTTGCTATCTGTGGTGTAAGCTTCATCAGCAACAACTTCCAGACCGAATTCTGCTGCGCCTTCGATAAAGGAATCATGTACACCTACATTGTAGTCTGCTGCGGAATCATAAAGAGTTGCAACCTTGGTAGCAAGTCCGTTCTCGGAAATGTACTGTGCGGATTTCGTTCCCTGTGCAGGGTCTGTGAAGCACATACGGAACTCATTGGAACCTGCTGTGATACAATCTACAGCACTTCCGGATGGTGTGAACAGGAATGTACTTTCAGCTGCTTCAGCACCTACTGCGATACATGCACCGGATGTAACAGTTCCGCAAAGCATCTGCATACCTTTGTCCAGAAGGTCATTGTATGCATTCAGAGCTTTCTCCGGGTCACCCTGGTCATCGCCTGCATCCAGAATCTCTATCTGATATCCGTTCATTCCGCCGGCTGCGTTGATCTCATCTGCTGCAATCTTAGCTGCGTTATAAACACCAAGACCATACTGTGCATAGTCACCTGTCATTGGTCCGATTACGCCGATCTTAAATGTCTCATCTTCTGCAAATACAGATACAGGAGCTACTGCTGTTACAGCCATAGCAACGGCTGCTGTTACACTGAGTGCTTTTTTCAAATTTCTCATAATACTTTCTCCTCCTATTTTGTAGAGTATCAGAAGAACCCATTTCCGTTCTGAGCCGATAGTAAAGTCAAAAAGCCAACTGGGTTCCCAGCCGGCTTTGGCTTCCTCTGATTTATTATCAATGTACAAATTATAGCACCATGTAATTTTGAATGCAAGTGCGAATTTACAAAAAATTTATAATTTTAAAGAAATAAAGCAGCAAAATCTCTATTCTCCGCAGTGTGATCCCGCCCGGAGGGCTTTTTTATATTACTATTACAGAAAAATGCGGAGCACTTTCCTGTAATATAAAAAACTCCCCCGGCAGGAAAAATCCCGCGGGAGAGTGTACAATCCGGTATTCTAAAAACTCAGATTAAGCGATTGCTTTCTTAGCGATCTCAGCAAGTGCTGCGAAGCCTTCTGCATCGTTTACTGCAAGGTCTGCAAGCATCTTTCTGTTGATGTCGATGTTTGCAACTTTCAGACCATGCATCATTTTGCTGTAGGAAAGTCCGTTCATTCTTGCAGCAGCGTTGATACGTGCGATCCAGAGCTGTCTGAACTGACGTTTTTTCTGTTTTCTGCCTGCGTATGCGCTGGTAAGTGCTCTCATTACAGACTGTTTTGCTACTCTATACTGTTTGGAACGGGCTCCTCTGTAGCCTTTTGCCAGTTTCAATGTACGGTTATGTTTTTTCTTTGCGTTTAAGCCGCCTTTAATTCTTGCCATTTCTTATTTTCCTCCTGTTCGTCTTCTTCTCTATCTTATAAATATGGTAATGCTTTCTTCATGCTCTTAACATTTGTAGAATCAACAACAGTAGATTTTCTCAGATTTCTCTTTCTCTTCTGAGATTTCTTGGTTAAGATATGGCTCTTGTAAGCTTTATTTCTTACTAATTTACCGGTTCCTGTCTTTTTGAAACGCTTAGCTGCTGCTCTACATGTTTTAATTTTTGGCATTGTTATTTCCTCCTTAATCTTCGTATCTTTATTTAGCTGTCTGTCCTGACGTACTTTCATACAATCCGGACTGCTGACAGCCTTTTAACGTTTTTCCGTTAAAAACATAGTCATGCTTCTGCCTTCTACCTTCGGAGCTTTCTCCACAGTAGCAACATCCTTCAGAAGCTCTGCAAAATCGTCCAGCACATGTTTGCTGCTTGCCATATGTGCCATCTCTCTTCCACGGAAACGCAGGGTAACCTTTACTCTGTCGCCCTTGGAAAGGAATTTCCTTGCCGCGTTTACCTTGGTATTCAGGTCGTTGGTATCAATATTCGGAGAAAGACGCACTTCTTTGACTTCGATGGTCTTCTGTTTTTTCTTCGCTTCTTTTTCTTTACGTGCGAGTTCGTAGCGGTATTTACCGTAATCGATAATCTTACATACCGGCGGCTTCGCCTGCGGGGCAATCTTTACCAGGTCAAGTCCTGCCTCCTGAGCCTTCGCCATCGCTTCCCGTGCAGACATGATTCCAAGCTGAGCTCCGTCTGCTCCTATTAAGCGTACCTCTTTATCTCTGATCTGTTCGTTAATCATTAAATTGCTAATTGTAGTGCACCTCCATACCTGATAAATGATAAACCAATGACATCCCGTCACCCTCTGAAACGCTGGAAAAGCAATGCTTCCCAGATGAAACATGAAAAAAAGTGCGGACATAATTCCACACTCTCCTATACTCACATGTACGCAATATGAGCCTGCGTAACTGTGCAATATAAACCCGAGACGCTTCATAAATGCGCTGAGGTGAGAGTGGAACTCTGCTTTGTTTTCTTCACGTACTCAGATACTATAACACGAACTTCGGGATAAAGCAAGTGTTTTTTATATATTTTTCTTTCCTATAATTTGCAAAAAAAGAACCCTGCTCTGCAGGATTCTCTGCCTGCGACAGATTGCTTTCGTAATATAATTCCTCTCTGCCACAGAGGAATCCTGCCCGGAGGGCATACTTCGCAAAATATTTTCAATGAACAGCAGCACGACAACTGCTCAGCATTCCGCATGAGCAGTTATCCGTTTAACAACTTTGGACTGCCATCCCTGTTTCTCCAGTCTTACACAACTATGATTCCCATTGTCTCCATAATTGCGAAGATCAGAATTGCCACCAGGAATAATGGTGCAATATACTTAATCATTACGGAATAAAACTTCTTAATCCCAAAAGCTCCGTTGATTTCCACTTCTTCAATGATCGCCTTCGGTTTTATGATAAATCCAACAAAGGCACAGGTCAGAATAGCAACGATCGGCATCAGAACGCTGTTGCTTACAAAGTCGAAGAAATCCAGAAGGCTCATACCCAACGGTGCAATAAAGCTCCATACACCAAATCCCAGAGATACCGGAATTCCAAGAGCAAAAAGGTAAATCAGAAGCACAACACAGGACTTTTTCCGCGTCCAGCCCAGCTTATCCATAACCATGGATACCAGCGTCTCTACCAGAGAAATGGAAGATGTCAGAGCTGCAAACAGAACCAGCAGGAAAAATACCGCCCCGATCACGGTTCCGAACTTCATGCTGTCAAATACTTTCGGCAGGGTAATGAACATCAGGCTCGGGCCTTTGCCAAGTGCCTCTTCGCTTCCGCCGGAAAAAGCAAACACTGCAGGAATAATCATCAGACCTGCCATAAAAGCAATGCCGGTATCAAAAATCTCAATCTGCCGTACAGATTTCTCCAGGCTGGCGTCCTTTTTCATATAAGATCCATAAGTGATCATAATTCCCATGGCCAGAGACATGGAATAAAAGAGCTGCCCCATCGCTGCCAGAACTGTCGTTGCACTGAATCTGCTGAAATCCGGTTTCAGATAATAAATCAGACCATCCACAGCCCCCGGCTGCATCAGGCTAAACACGGAAATCACCACCGTCATAATGATCAGCAGCGGCATCATCAGACGACTGGCCTTTTCCACGCCCTTCTCAACGCCAAACATAACGATCACTACCGTTGCTGCTGCGTAAATCATAAAGAAAATCACCGGTGCGGCCGGCTGTGTAATGAATCCGGTAAAAAACTCATCCGATGCTGCCGCTGATACCTGATTGGTAATAAATACGGTAAAATACTTCAGCACCCAACCGCCGATCACGCAGTAATACGGCGTAATAATAAACGGAACCAGACACGCAAGATAACCAATAAATCCCCATTTCCGGTTCAGCTTTTCAAATGCTCCGACTGCGCTCAGATGCGTCTTTCTTCCGATAGCAATCTCTGTCACCATCATTGCGAATCCAAATGTCACTGCAAGTATCAGATATACCAGCAGAAAAATTCCTCCTCCATGCTTGGCCGCAAGGTACGGAAACCTCCATAAATTCCCCAATCCAACAGCAGATCCGGCGGCTGCCAGAACGAATCCCAGCTTGTTCGTAAAGCTGTCTCTCTGTTTCTCCATAATCCTTCTCCCTTCCATATCATTCCTCATCTTTTATGTTTTCATATATTTTCTATTATATCATTAATTTTAATATGCGTAAACCATTGGAGACGGGCAAAATGCCACTATTCTGCATCTCCAGCCTGCATATTTTAATTTTTTTCGGACATACTACAGACAGCTGTGATTGTATTTCCCTGATATCGGAAGTATCTGTTTCGGGCGAATCCATAAAACAGCTGCCAAAAACAATCTACGCAAAAAAGGAGGAACATGATCATGACCATTTTAACCTGTTCAGCAACTACCTGTGTGTACAACGAAAACCAGCTTTGCTCCAGAGGCGAGATCGAAGTCACAGGCGAGCAGGCACACAAACCTGACGAAACCAGCTGCGGCAGCTTTCGTGACCGTAATACAGGCTCAGCCACAAACAGCACACACGAGCACTGCGGATGCGAAAAAATCCAGATTGACTGCAAAGCACATGAGTGTACCTACAATGAACACTGCAAATGCACGGCTGCTGCCATCGATATCGACGGACCTCATGCCAATACCAGCGAGGAAACAAAATGCGGAACTTTTTCCTGTAAATACTGACAGGAAAAGGGCGGTGATGACCGCCCTTTTCCCATTATTTCTGATACATATCACTTCATTCCCGAGTCTCTTCAGGTTATTCCCGAACCTTCCCGGAATTTTTTAATCATTTCCAGTTTATTTTGCAGATGTCATACCTACGGTATAGAAATCCTCTCGGTAATTCTTAATTCTTACTTTCAGGCCATCCGGACACGCCTCGGTCTCCATTTCCACTTCCTTTTCAAACGGGCGAAGTTCTCCGCGATATCCTTTGATCACAAATTCATTTTCGCCTTCTTTTAATCCTACAGCAAACACATTCAGATTTCCATCTTTCTGGGTGTAATGCAGTTCCACACCATTTTCCAGAATTTCTGATTCCCGATCGCTGCAGCGTGTTCCGTAGATTCCCTCGCCGTTTACATTCAGCCATGCGCCAAGAATCTTCAGTCTCTTCACCTGTTCTTCCGGAATCGTTCCATCTGCTTTTGGTCCGATATTCAGAAGAAGGTTTCCGTTGTTGGCAACTGTGGCTACCAGAAGTGCAATAAGATCCGGAACAGAAATCAGTTTGTCATCTCCCTCATTTGCATTATATCCAAAGGAAAGACCCATGCCGCGGCACATTTCCCATTTATTGGTGCGGTCCACTTTTCCTGATTTGTATTCTTTTGTAAGGAAGTCATGATAGCGGTCATTAAAGCGGTCGTTCACAACGCCCTCTTCCACTTTATTGTAATAGTGGGCCAGGAAATACGGCATTGCTTCCTCACTCTGCTTCGGCCATCCGATATCATTCCAGAATACACTCGGCTCATAATTGTCCACCAGTTCCATCATCTGGTTATAGGAATAATCTGCATAAGCAAATGTCGGACTTGCCGTACCAAACAGGTCATCATCTTCATAGATCGGATCATTGGCAAACTGCCAGTCGATCAGCCCGGAATAGTAAAGTCCCATACGCAGACCTGCATCGCGGACTGCTTTTGTCAACTCACCTGTGATATCCTTCTTCGGTCCCATTTTCACGCAGTTAAAATCCGTATATTTGCTTGGATACAGACAGAAACCGTCATGATGTTTGGTGGTCAGAACCACGTACTGTGCTCCGGCTTCTTTGAAAAGCTCCGCCCACTGTGCAGGGTTCCAGTTTTCTGCCTTCCACATTGGGATAAAATCTTCATATTTGAAATCTTTGCCATAGGTTTCGATATGATGCTCATATGTCGGCCCTTTCCCGATATTCAGCGAATTATAATACCATTCTGCGTACGGGTTATCGGCAAACCATTCCTTGGAATCCACCTCACCCAGTTCCCATGTATGGGGAGCAAATGCAGGCACCGAATAAATTCCCCAGTGAATAAAAATACCAAATTTGCAGTCATCATACCATTTGGGAACCTCATGCTGATTTACAGATTCCCAATTTCCTGTATATCTTTTTTTACTCATATCGCGCATCTTCTCCTGTTCAAAATCATATATTCTCACCTGCCGGCAGTATCCAAAAGCAGCAAAATTTCCCTGCGGCAATGCTTTATACCAGCATCTTTCCTGTCATTCCTCTGCGAATGCTCTATTGCTGACATTCATCTACAGATATTTCTCTCCCGGCTTTTCTCAATCGCCGTTTTTTATAACGAAAGCCATCATTCCACAGTAATCTTCAATACAGCCGGCATATCTTCGAAATCAAAACTTTTTCCACATCCGATATCCAGTGCTTCATTGCGGAAGTAGCTGGGATGCAGACCTGTCCCCAGAAGTTCAATATCGCGGATCGTGGTCTTCAGAAGTTCCTGATGTTTACCCATGCAGCGGATATGGATTTCCCCATCTTCCGGCCATTTCAGAACAATGGCATAAATATAATTGCTTCTGCAGGTAAAACGGAAATCTTCACTGGTGAAATTCTTCTGATAGGTATCCGTAAAGCTTCCTTCCGGCACAACCGTAGGACCTTCCCCAAAGATTTTCCATGGTTTGGTATTGTAGATCGCTTCTCCGTTCACTTTCAGCCATTTGCCGATTTCCCGGAGAATATGGGCATCTTCCTCAGGAATGGTTCCGTCTGCTTTTGGTCCCACATTCAGGAGCAGTGCACCGTTCTTGCTGACTACATCCACAAGATCCATGACCACATCAGACGTTTTTTTGTAATCATTTCCTTCGGTATAACCCCAGGAATTCTTGGCAACAGAAGTATCATTCTGCCAGAAATCCGGTGTGATATGATCCAGCTGACCTCTCTCCAGATCTCTCACTGCACTTCCTTTTACATAGGCATCAAATTTTGCATCAATGGCAACCTCTTCGCCCCATTCAGCAGCTCTGTTATAATAATAAGCCGCAAATTTACGCAGATATGGTTTCCATTTATACTCCTGGATCCACCAGTCAAAGAAAATCAGTTTTGGACGATATTTATCCACGATCTCACAGGTGCGAACCAGCCAGTCCTGCATAAATTCTTCTGTCGGAGGATTATCATAAAGGTCGTCATGATTTCTCATAATTCCTGCTGCCGGCCAGTACAGGGAGTCTTTTGCAGAATCCTCGTCTGATCTGTCATGTTCCAGAGAACCCATTTCCTCGTATACATCCGATTCCGGAATCAGACGTCCTCCGTTAAAGAACCAGAAATGCTCCGCACGATGGGAAGAAGCGCCAAGTACCATACCATTCTTTTCCACTTCCGTCTTCAGTTCTCCCAGTACATCCCGCTTCGGTCCCATTTCTGCTGCATTCCAGTGACTCAGTTCACTGGCATACATCTGAAATCCGTCATGATGCTCTGCAACCGGAACCACAAATTTTGCTCCGGCTTCCTCAAACAGATCCGCCCATTCCTTCGGATCAAATTTCTCCGCTTTAAACATCGGAATAAAATCTTTATATCCAAATTCATTCAATGGTCCGTATTTTTCCAGATGATGATGATTTTCTTTGGAACCCTGCTGGTATACCTTGCGCGGATACCACTCATCCCCGAACGCCGGAACACTGTAAACACCCCAGTGAATAAAAATGCCAAATTTGCCTTTTTCATACCATTTCGGTGTAGGATGCTCGCAAAGAGAATCCCATGTATCCTCGTAAGGTCCTGCTTTGATCACTTCATCAATCTGGGAAAGATATTTTTCTCTGTCCATAATGCCAATCTCCTTCAAATCTTTTTTTCAACTTCCTGAAGTACACAAAAAATTATAAAAGACGGGGACAAAAATCGCTTTTGCCCCCTGTCCAGTCATTAATCTGTAATCGGCTCAAAAATCGGATCTTCTTCCTCAAGTTCCAGACATACACAGTAATTTTTCTCATTATGCATTTTTTCCGGAACAGTTACTTCAATCATAGAATCTCCCTCACAGACAGTTCTTGCAAAGCATTCCAGTTTTTCACCGGTACTTACAAGGTATGCGCCTTTCAGCTGATTTCCAACATTCAGAAGCTCAATACGGATTCTCGGGGAAAGTACATGCACATAAAGTTTATGTTCTCTTCTGGTAAATTCGATTCCAGGAATTTCATACGGATAAATGCCAACTGTTTTTGTGCCATAAATGGCTTCTGCATTTTCTGTAACATACTTTCCGACTGTGTTCATGATTTCCACACATTTCTCCGGAACAATACCATCAGCCATCGGTCCTACATTCAGAAGATAATTTCCGCCTTTGCTGATGATTTTCAGAAGAAGAGAAAGAATGTCATCCGGATTTTTCCAGTTGGTGTCGTATTTATTATATCCCCAGGTATCGTTCACTGTAGCAGGAACTTCCCAGTCTCCGTCATATGGAAGTCTCGGAATAAAGTTATCACCGGTGGTCATGTAGTCACCCTGCTGATGACCGATACGGCCGCTGATCACGCAGTCCGGCTTAATGCCTTTTACAAAGTCACGCAGTTCTTTGGATTCTTCCGGAGTCATTCCCATCGGAGTGTCAAACCAGATCAGAGAAATGTTATCATAGTTTTCCAGAAGTTCTTTCACCTGCGGTTTGCATTTTTCTTCAAAATATCCACGGAACTCCGGTTTCCATGCATTTTTGTCATTATGATCTTTCTTATATGCACGGTCATCATCCCAGTCCTGAGCCTGAGAATAATAAATACCCATCGTGATATCATGCTTTTTGCATGCATCAGAAAGTTCTCTCAGAAGATCTCTTCCGGTTGCTTTTACACTGTTAAAATCACTGACTTTGGAATCATACATCGCAAAACCTTCATGATGTTTTGAAGTGAGAACAATGTATTTTACACCCCACTGTTCTTTCGCACGTTTTACAAATGCATCCGCATCAAACTTATCCGGATGGAATTCATCTTTCAGTTTTCTGTAGTCTTCCTTGTCAATATTTAAGTTGTTTTCGATCCATTCTGCAATACGGTCTGTCTTTGTAACGACACCTGTCTTCGGATCTTTCCATTCACCTGCAAGAATGGAGTAGAGACCCCAGTGAATAAACAAACCATATTTCGCATCCTTAAACCACTGCTGTTTTGTATCTGCCATTGTTATATCCCTCCTGGCTTCATCATTTTAATTTTTTCATTTTAAGTAAAATCATTCCTGTAAAGGAAATCACTGCACAGACAATACCTCTGTTCCGTAATTCTTTTCCTTTTTTCAGAACTGTTCTTTATCAGTCCATCAACCTTTCACTGCTCCTGCAAGCATACCGGCTTCTACTTTTTCGTGAAGAATCAGATAAATGATCAACATCGGTATCATAGACATAATAACGAACGCAAACTGCGGGCCATAACTGGTCGTATAATTCGCAGTAAAGTTCAGCATTGCTCTTGATACGGTATACTTCGTGCTGTCCGTGATCAGAATCAGCGAGAAAATCAGTTCACTGTATCCGTAAATAAATACCAGAATTGCTTCTGTTGCAAGAATCGGCTTGCAGATCGGCAGCAAAATAACGGTAAGAAGCTTCAGGTCACCGCATCCGTCAATTTTTGCCGCTTCATCCAATCCACGATCCAGTCCGGATATATAACCGGAAAACAAAAAGATCGCCTGAGAAAGATTGAATGCCGTATAAATCAGGACCAGGAATAAATAACTGTTTTTGCTTCCCAGAGTACTGGAGATTTTGGAAACAGAAACCAGTGTACAATGCACCGGAACCATAACTCCAGCCATAAACAGAATATAAACAACCTTCAGGTAACCAAAGCTTTTTCTTGCAATCGCATAGGCTGCCGGCATGGCAATAACAATCGTCACAATCAGTGTCGCTACCGCCACAAGCAAAGAATTGGTAATGGATTTCAGCGCATTGGCAATGCGGATCGCATCCGGATAGTTGCTGAAATTCCATACCTCAGGCAGAGAAAACATACCAAGAAGAATCTGTTCGTTATTCTTAAATGAGTTGATAAATGTAATGATCAGTGGAAAGAATGTTACCACTGCCATAAAAATCGCAATAAAATATTGCGCGCCTTTTTTTATTCCGCTTTTTATAATATATTTATTCATATTGTTCATCCCTTTCGTCAAGGATTATTCTACATATCCTCCTGTTTGAAAATCACCTGATTCAGAAAAATAGATAAAACCAGGCCTAACACGAGCAGAATAATACTGATTGCTCCGCTTCGTCCCATCAGTTTGTACTGGAAGCCCTGCGTATAAAGCAGAATTGCAGGTGTTGCACTGGAATCCATAGGACCTCCATTCGTCATTGCCCATACAATATCAAATGCCTTCAGACATCCGGTAATACAAAGCACGGAGAATACCATAAACATATTTTTACAAAGAGGAACGGTGATATAAATAATCTTCTTCAATCCGGTACATCCATCCAGAAGCGCTGCATCATGAACTTCATCCGGGATTGCAACGATACCTGCTGCAAAAATCAGCATATTATAACCGGCATACATCCATTCATTAACCAGGACAACACACCAGATATTTACTGTCGGAGTCGCCAGCCAGTTAATGATCCATTCCGGCTTTCCAATGAATTTCAGGAACTGAGCAAGTACACCATAATCCGCATTCAGCAGAAAGGTCCACATAAGACCAACAGCTGTCGTTCCCAGCATAACCGGCATCAGATATGCAGCTTTAAAAAACTTTGTTCCGCGCATTTTCGATGTAACAAGAAGTGCCAGACCAAACGCAATCGGCATCAGTACAACAAAACCGCCGATCGTAAAATACAAGGCATTCAGCATACTGTTCCAGAACTTCTCACTGGTAAGTGTCTTAATATAGTTTTCGAGTCCCACCCATGTTACTGGTGCACCGCCAATACCATTCCATTTATTCAGAGATAACCAGAATGTATTAATAACCGGATATATAACAAAAACCACCGTCAATATCACACCGGGCAACACAAAAAGCAGGGACTTCAGGAGTGACTTCCTGTATACTTTTGATTTAAAAAACATCATTATCCCTCCACTTCAAAAGGCGGACACCACAGAACATTCTATTCCGTAATGCCCGCCCTGCATTCGTCAGTCAGTAAAAATCATTATGTATCCTGCTTCAGCTTATTCGTATTCAGCAATCAGATCAACAATTGTCTGTCCAACTTCTTCTGCGGAGGATCCCATTGCAATACCCTGCAGAGCCTGACGAACAGTATTGATCATATGTGTTGCAGTATCATAGTTTTCAATATCACCACGTACATCTGTTGTTTCAGCAATAACAGCTGCTGCTTCCTGGCTGAGGTAATTTCCTGCATCTGTTGTAACATTAACACTCATAGGTGCCGGATATCCTGCTGCAAATGTGTTGCATACTTCTTCGCTGGTGAGGTATTTCAGGAAAAGAACGGAAGCTGCAACTTCGTCAGCATCGCCTGTATCAATTGCATAGTAAGCTTCGTTTCCGCCGCCCATGTCATGATATTTGTATTCTTCATTTACATACGGCATACGAAGTGCATGAATCTTCTGGTTGTCAAAGAGTTCCAGACCGGAATGATCTTCTGCACAGAACCATGTTCCCATGAAAAGGAATGCGGCTTTGCCTGTATTGAAGAGGGATCTTTCCTGTCCATCATCGATACCAAGAAGGTTGGTTCCCAGATATCCTTTATCAGCTGCATCAATGATCATCTGGTAAACAGCTGTCTGTTCTTCACCATCATATAATACTTCGCGGCTTCCAAGTTTTTCTGCCATATCACAGCCATATGTCTTATAGTTCAGTGCAGAATGAAGATGACCGAAACGATAGTCGTCTTTCTCGCCCATTTCAAACGGCTGTACACCATTTGCTTTCAGTGTCTCACATGCTGCCATCAGGTCATCCCAACTCTGCAGAGATGCCGGATCAATACCGTTTTCGTTAAGAATGTCTTCATTGTAGAAAAGCATTACTTCA
The DNA here is from genome assembly GCA_945864225.1 of uncultured Blautia sp. Taxonomy (GTDB): domain Bacteria; phylum Bacillota; class Clostridia; order Lachnospirales; family Lachnospiraceae; genus Blautia_A. Next base: position 12,615 of record CAMBAL010000054.1, read on the forward strand.
TATGCGGTAAACGGAACGCCATAGGTTCCTTCATAGCCATAGTTTGTGAAATCAACCATGCTGGTACCCAGAGCATTGAATCTGTCTGGCCATTCCGGATACTGTTCAAAATACGGATCCATATTTACAACCAGATTCTGTTCTACATAACCTGCAACACGGGATCCACCGTACTCTACGATTACGTTCGGCATGGAAGCCGGGTCAGACATTAATACAGATTCGGAATTCAGCCATTCGGACTCTGTCGGGATAGCGATTGTCTCAACTGTGATTCCCGGATATTTTTCCATAAATCCTTCTACGATTGCCTTGTAAAGAGGTCCGGATGTATCTGCTTCATCCCATCTTGTATGGAGTGTGATGGTTACGTCGTTGTATTCACGGTTCTCAACGTCGTAATCCACAGCATCTTCCGCATACACCATCGTTCCCATAGATGCGGTCATAGCCAGTGTCAGCATAGCTGCAAGTAATTTTTTCTTCATGTAGTTACCCTCCTTGATTTGTTTTTTGCATCAGCATCTGTGATGCAGTTGTGTAAAACGTTTCGTTTTTTCTGTAACTACATGTTATACTATGTACGCCTTTTTTGCAAGTATTTAATTCAAATTAATATGTTTTTTCCATTTTTTATAAATTTTGCATCTGTTTTTTGTGCAAAATTAAGTTTGTTAAGATTTAAACGTTTCGTGTTTTTATATATTGTAACAATAATGTAAAAAAAACCTGCCCGGAGTTTTAAAATCATCATAAGAAAGTGCTTCGCATTTTTTTGATATAAAAAAAACTGCCCCACTTATGGTTACTCACCATATATGAAGCAGTTTTTTATTTTATAAAACAAATAACCATCATTTACTTCATGCACTGATCCAGAATCCTGCGTGCTTCCCGGATTTTCCCGCAATCCGTGGAGCGGATCTCATATTCGCTGAATCCCGGAAGCCCCATGCTGACGCCCTCTTTCCGATACGTCATACGACTATCGTACACCTTACTTCCAGACATGTGATAAGCACAGATACCCGTTTTCTCATACACTTCACGGATTATTCCTGCTTCCACACCGGAGCCTGCCTGAATAATGATTCTTCCTGCGGCTTTTTGCTGCAGTTCCCTCAGAAGTTCTGTTCCATCCACGCATCGGTCTTTCTGCCCCGAAGTCAGTATAATGGATACGCCAAGCTTCACTGCTTCCTCCAGAGTTTTCTCCGGATCTCTGCACATATCGAAGCAGCGGTGCAGTGTGATCTTCATTCCCCCTGCACAGGCAAGCAATTCTGCCATTTTTTCTGTATCCAGACTTCCGTCAGATTTCAAAATACCCAGAACGATTCCTTCTGCTCCCAGATTACGAAATTCTTCAATCTGGTCTTTCATAATCTCCAGTTCGCTCTCCGTATAGCAAAAATCACCGAATCGAGGCCTGATCATGACATGCATCGGGATGTCTGTGCGTCTTCTGATCGCACGAAACAGTGCGGGCGAAGGTGTTGTCCCTCCAATGATCAGGTCTGCACATAATTCCAGTCTGTCTGCGCCTCCCTCAACGGCAGCAAGTGCAGATTCCACACTTTCCACGCAGACTTCCAAAGTCATTTTCCGTTTCGTTTCCATAGCGCATTCCTCATCCACAATCATCCGTACACTGTCAGAAGTGCCGATGATCACTCTTTCATTTCTACTTCCAGTACATAATCCACAGAATCCGGAAGCACTGGATCCGGTCCCAGATCTACGAATGCAATATCCGGATAATCGCTGTGCATCCATGCAGTGGAAAGCGGAATTTCATGTCCGTCATCCAGAGCACGAACCTTCACGATCTTATCCTTATCGAAACCGATCAATGGAAGCGGTCCAAGTGTATTCTCATAAATATGTACATAATATTTATTGCCGTTTCTTGTTACACGGCCGTAATCCGGTTTCGGAATATTTTCTGCCGGTGAACATCCGTAGATACTGTCATGATTCTTATCCATCCAGCGTCCGATCTCAGCCAGAATCGCAGAGGATTCCTTCGGGAATTTTCCTTTTGCATCCGGACCTACATTCAGAATCATGTTTCCGCCCTTGGAAACACACTCTACCAGCTTCTTGATCAGCATGGAAGCCGGTTTATAATAGTGGTCATTTGCACAGTATCCCCAGTTATTATTCATGGTAAAGCAAGCTTCCCATACCATCGGGTTGCCTTCCACATCACAGATTCCTTCCGGCGGAATGATCTGTTCCGGACTTACAAAGTCGCCGTGGAACGGCTTCGGATTACATTCATACAGGGAACCACGTCCTTCACCGCTTGCTTCCAGACGGTTGTCAATAATGATACCCGGCTGCAGGCTGCGCACCATGCTAACCAGATCTGTTGCGCCCCATTTTTCTCCTCTCATATCATCATAGGAGAAGTCGAACCAGATAATATCAATTTTACCATAATTGGTGCAGATTTCTTCTACTTGATTATACAGATATTCTACATAACGGGAGAAATCACGGTTTTCATTGCCGCATTCCGGATGGTTTCTCATCGGATGATTTTTGTCCTGGTAATGCGGATAATCCGGATGATGCCAGTCAAGGAGTGTAAAGTAAATTCCCACCTTCAGACCTTCTGCGCGAAGAGCCTCTACATATTCTTTGATCAGGTCTCTTCCGGCAGGTGTATTGGTTACCTTGTAATCGGTATATTTGCTGTCAAACAGACAGAAACCGTCATGATGCTTTGCTGTCAGCACGACATATTTCATACCTGCTGCTTTTGCTTCCTTTGCCCACTGTTTCGGGTCATAATCTCTGGCATCGAATTCTTTCATAAACGGAAGGTACTCTTCCTCCGGAATTTCCTCAACGCTGCGAACCCATTCACCTCTTGCAGGGATGGAATACAGTCCCCAGTGGATAAACATTCCAAAACGTGCGTCCTGATACCATTCCATACGTTTATTATATTCTTCTCTGTTAAACTCATATTTCTGATACTTATCTCTATCCTGATACATATTTGTTTCCTCCTGTAAAATCATCCTTTGATTGCGCCCGACAGCATACCTTTTTCAATCTGTTTATGGAAAATGATATAAATCAATACCATCGGGATTACTGACATAACAACGAATGCGAACTGATTTCCAATCTCCTGAGAATGGGTGGAGGAGAAATTCAGCATAGCACGAGATACGGTAAAGTATTTGGTATCTGTCATCATGATCATGGAGAATACCAGCTCACTGTATCCTGCGATGAAGATGAAGATTGCCTCTGTAGCAACGATTGGTTTGCAGACAGGGAAAAGAATTCTCCAGAGCAGTGACCAGTTGCTGCAGCCGTCTATGATCGCCGCCTCATCAAGGTTCCGCGAAATTCCATCCATAAATCCCGTATAAAGGAAGATTGCCTGCGACATATTAAATGCCACATAAATGCAGATCAGGAAGAGCAGATTGTTCTTCGCATTCAGTGCGGTTGCAAGATTATTGATCGGAATCAGCGTACAATGTACAGGAACCATAACGCCGATCATGAAAAAGATATAGACAAATTTCAGGAATTTGTAATCTTTTCTTGACAGAATGTAAGCTGCCATCATACCTACCACTGTATTTGCCACAGTTGTAAGAGTTGCAACGATCAGAGAATTGGTAATGGTTCTCAGTGCATCTGCTGTCTTATTTGCATTAATATAGTTCTCAATCAGGAACTCGTTCGGCCAGCTCATCAGATTCAGATAGATTTCCGCCTTTGATTTGAAAGACGCCAGAATCGTAACTGCTACCGGAAACAATGTCATAAATGTCCAGAAAATCGCGATGACATAGAGAGCCACCTCGCCCGGACGTACTTTGTGTTTATTCTTTTTTCCAATTGTCTCTGCCATGATGATCCTCCTTCCTCTTACATCGCGAGATCCTTATCTTCACGGAATATACGGTTTGTCACTAAACTTAAGACAATTCCCAGAACAAGCAGGATCACACCATAAGCACTGCTTCGTCCGAAAAGTTTATAGGAAAAGCCCTGAGAATACAGCATGATGGAAGGAGTGGAACTGATATCATTCGGGCCGCCTCGTGTCATTGCCCAGATAATATCGAATACCTTCAGACATCCTGTAATACACAGAATTGAGAAAACTTTGAAGGAGTTTTTCATCAGAGGCAGGGTAATATAACGGATTCTCTGCCATCCAGTCGCGCCATCCAGAGCTGCAGCCTCGTTCAGATCTTCCGGAATCGCTACCAGTCCTGCTGCAAAGATCAGCATATTATATCCTGCATACATCCATTCATTAACCAGGATAACGATCCAGACATTCAATGTTTTCACAGTCAGAACATCCGGAATCGCCATATCAATCCCCAACAAATTCTCTATGGCATGAAATACACCGAAATTCGGATTCAGCATGAAAGTCCACATCAGCGCAACTGCAGTTGTTCCCAACATACATGGAAGGAAATAGCAGGTACGGAAAAAGCTGGTTCCTTTAATCTTGGATGTAACCAGAAGTGCAAGTCCGAATGCCAGCGGCATCAGAATCACGAAACCGCCGATCATAAAATAAAAGCTGTTCAGCATTGCATTCCAGAACATTTTGTCTGTTACAATTTTATAGTAGTTTTCCATTCCGACCCTTTCTTTCACTGCGCCGAACATTCCGTTCCATTTGCAGAAAGAAAGACTGAATGTGTCAAATACCGGATAAATGATAAATACAACACAAATCAGAATTGCCGGAAGCAAAAAGAGAATCGAAATCGTCAGGTCTTTCTTGTCCAGTTTCTGTTTTACTTTTGGTACTGTGCTTGTTTTCGACATTCATATACCTCCTTTGAATCCAGCGGATATTCAGAATCCGCTTTGCTGCCTGCTCATAACCTAATAACTGTTTCACAGCTTATCGGTAAAAAAAGGGGAAGCCTTTGCTTCCCCTTTTCATATAAACTCAGTATCCGTTAACCCGGCGATTATTCGTATGCAGACATCTTATTAACGATATCGTCGCCAACTTCCTGTGCGGAAGCACCAGTTGCCAGAGCCTGAAGGGAATTACGGATAGTATCCATTGCTGCTGTATTTGTATCATAGTTTGGAAGTTCCAGTTTGGATGCAGTATTCTCAGCCATGATTGCATTTACCTCGTCCAGCAGGTAGTTACCGGTTTCGATTGTAACTTTTTCTGCATATGTTGTCGGGCTGAATTCACACATTTCATTGATGGCATCTACGTTTGTGAGGTATTTGATGAATTTAACAGTTGCTGCGATTTCTTCTTCGCTCTTGTTCAGAGTTGTGATGTAGTATGTATCGGAACCGCCGCCCATTTCTACTGTTTTGTATTCTTCATTGATGTATGGAATTCTGGTAACACCGATCTTCTGTGCATCGAAGAGTGTAGTATCGGAATCGTTCTGGAAGTTACCGCAGTTCCATGTTCCATCAACTGTGAAAGCTGCCTGTCCTGCTTCAAACATATTTCTCTCTGTGGAGAAGTCTGTGCTGAGGATTGCATCTCCCCAATATCCAGCATCGATCATATCTTTCATTAACTGATAGATTGCTACCATTTTTTCGCCATTGTATGCTTCTTTGTCAGTTGCAAGATCATCAGCGATTTCCGGTCCGTATGCTTTCAGAGCCATAGCACTCATCAGATGCTCGTAGTGATAGTTGTCTTTGTCAGAATAGTTGAACGGCTGAATTCCTGCTTCTTTCAGTTTGCCGCATACTTCAACCAGGTCATCCCAGGATTCCGGAACTTCTGCTCCTACCTGCTCCAGATATTCTTTGTTGTAGTATAAGCAGAGCTGATAGGAAGACCACGGAATACCATAAGTTCCTTCATGTCCTTCGAACTGAGTAGTTTCCCATGCGAATTCCTGTACACCATCATACCAGTCCGGATACTGCTCGAAGTATGGTGTCAGATCCAGAATATATCCTGCATCTACATATTCTTTGGTACGGCTTCCGCCATACTGCAGGAATGCGTTCGGTACAGAACCGGAAGCGAAATCTGTAGTAAGTTTCTCTTCGTAATCAGATTCAGCAGAAATACTTTCGTCTGTTACATGGATTTTGCCTTCGTTCTCTGCATTGAACTCTTCCAGTTTCTTGTAGTACCACTGGCTCTGTCCATCTGTTTCAGATCCGCTGGTGTAACGGAATGCAACGCGGATTTCTACATTATCGAATTCCATGTTGTCCACATCGTAGTTTGTGTCTTCTGCATATACTCCGGTAACGCCAACCGTAGACATTGCAGTCAGACCAGCCAGACAGATCGCAGCCGCTTTTTTGAATCGTTTCATAATC
>CAMBAL010000055.1 GCA_945864225.1 uncultured Blautia sp.
ACTTTCATTACTATTTGTGCCGCCGCTTGGCGGCGGAATGGAGATTATTATGAAACAAACAGCAAAATTTGAATGGAAATCTTTTTTCCGGGCAGTGATCACTCTTGCCCTGCCCATTGCACTGCAAAATCTCCTGTCTACCACAGCAAGTATGGTGGACACCATCATGATCGGAAGTCAGGGGGAACTGGCAGTTGCCGCTGTGGGAATCTGTTCCCAGATTACTTCTCTGTTCTTCTCCAGTTATTTTGGATTTGCCGGAGGAGCTTTGCTTTTCTTTGCACAGTACTGGGGTGCCAAAAATATCAAAGGAATCAACCGGACCTTTGGCATTTCTCTTCTGTGTATGCTGGTCGTTGCTTTATTGTTCGGCGGTGTCGCTGTCACCAATCCGGCACTGCTGCTGCGCATTTATACCGATAAGAATAATATTATCCAGATTGGAATTCCTTACATACGAATCGTAGGATTTTCTTATCCGATCACCGTTCTGGTTCTGATCATGAACTTCCTGCTTCGCTCCACCGAGCGTGTAAAACCGCCTCTGATCTGCTCTATGGTAGGTCTGGCAGTCAATTTCTGTCTGAACTGGACCTTGATCTACGGACGCTTCGGACTGCCTGCCATGGGTGCGTCGGGAGCTGCTGTTGGAACACTGGCTTCCAGTCTGGTCAATTTTATTCTTCTGTTGATTCTTCTTTTGAGGGATCAGGAGACCGTACGGCTTCGTCTGAAAGATATGTTTGACTTTGGAGATATGTTCATCGGCACTTACCTGAAAAAATGCCTTCCAATCATCTGCAATGAATTTTTCTATGGCATCGGGCAAATGCTGATCAATATCGTTATCGGCCGTCAGTCTGAATCTGCCATTGCCGCCATGGCGGCTTTCCGCGTACTGGAAGGATTTGTATTTGCTTTCTTTGGCGGACTGGCAGATGCCAGCTCCGTGGTGGTAGGAAAAGAAATCGGAGCCGGAAATCATATGAAGGGTTACCAGAGTATGAAAGCATTCTCCATCCTGTGTCCGGTGATCACCTTCATCATCGTCGGCATCGGCCTGATTTTCAATCATCCGCTGCTGTCACTGTTCGGACTCGGAGAAGAAGCCTTATTTTATGGAAAATACATGATTGCCATTTATCTGGCCGCAGGAACCGTGCGAACCTGCAACTACATTATGAACAGTTGTTACCGTGCCGGAGGCGAACCTGTTTTTGGAACAGTCCTGGAAATCAGCTGCCTGTTTCTGATCAGCGTACCTGCCACCTGGATCGCAGGTATGGCTCTCAAACTGCCATTCCTGGCTGTTTTCGCTTTCCTTTATACGGATGAACTGATTCGCCTGATTTTTGAACTGCGCTATACGATCAGCGGCAAATGGATCAAACCGGTAACGACAGAAGGAAAGAACGCACTGGAAGAATTTCACAGACAGCTTGCAAAAAAGAGTTAATTCTTGATACTCTGCGCCCAAACCGAACGGGTATTGTTATGACGGATTATTTCCCGAGATGCCAGATATCTTCATTATACTCCGCGATCGTACGGTCGGAAGAGAAGAAGCCGGCCTGACTGATGTTGATCAGCGTACGGCGTGTCCAGTCCATCGGATGATGAGCATAATCTGCAATGGCCTGCTCTTTGCGGACTACATAAGCGTTAAAGTCCGGAAGAGTCTGGAACCAGTCTTTTCCAATCAGTTCATTCTGCAGGCGGCGCAGATTTTCCTCCTGACCGCAGGACAGCATTTCTTCACTTGTCAGGAACTGAATGGCCCGTCGGATATTTGCATCAGTTTCATACCATTCTCTTGCACAGTAATCTCCATGCTGATAACGGCGGATGACCTGAGCACTGCTCTGACCGAAGATATAAATGTTGCCCTCCCCTACCGCGTCTGCAATCTCTACGTTCGCGCCATCCATGGTTCCCAGTGTAAGAGCACCGTTCAGCATAAACTTCATGTTGCCGGTACCGGAAGCTTCTTTGGATGCAAGACTGATCTGCTCGGAAAGATCACATGCAGGAATCATTTTTTCTGCTGCGGTTACATTATAGTTTTCGATAAATACCACCTGCAGCCATCTGGATACTTCCGGATCATTCTCAATGACTTTTGACAGAGTCAGAATTGCATGAATGATATCCTTTGCAATGGTGTAGGCAGGCGCTGCTTTTGCACCGAAAATGGCAGTTACCGGTACTTCCGGCGTATTTCCGGCTTTGATTTCAAAATACTGATGAATCAGATACAGAAGATTCAGCTGCTGACGTTTGTATTCATGAAGACGTTTGGACTGGATGGTAAAGATACTGTCCGGATTCACCGTAATATTCTGTGTATGTTTCAGCCAGTCAGCAAAAGCCTTTTTATTGTCGTGTTTGATAGCTGCCAGCTTTTTCAGAACTGTTTCATCATCTGCAAACTCCATGAGTTTTTCCAGCTCTGCAGCATCTTTTTTGAAACCGGAACCAATCAGGTTCTCGATCAGCTCTGTCAGCTCCGGATTGCATTTCAGCAGCCAGCGGCGGAAAGTAATACCATTTGTCTTGTTGTTGAATTTCTCCGGATACATCTGGTAAAAGTTATGAAGTTCACTGTTTTTCAGAATTTCCGTATGCAGTGCAGCAACTCCATTGGTGCTGTGTGTAAAATGAATATCCATATGTGCCATATGAATCATCTGGTTTCTGTCAATGATTGCGGTTGATTCATCACTGGTTCTGGCGCGGGCGATCTCATCCAGCTTTTCAATAACAGGCATCAGCTGCGGAACGACCTGCTCCAGGTAGCTTCTCGGCCATTTTTCCAGCGCCTCGGCAAGAATGGTGTGATTGGTATACGCACATACTTTTGTCACGATCTCTGCAGCTTCTTCGAATTCGATTCCTTTTTCACAGAGAAGACGGATCAGCTCCGGAATCACCATGGACGGATGTGTATCGTTGATCTGAATCGCCGCATAATCCGCAAGATCATGCAGATTGCTTCCACGTTCTTCACATTCCTCCAGAATCAGCTGCGCTCCGGCACTGACCATCAGATACTGCTGGTAAATTCGCAGAAGTCTCCCTGCATCATCACTGTCATCCGGATACAGAAACAGAGTCAGATTTTTCTCAATATCGGTTTTGTCAAAGGAAATGCCCTCGCCGATCACGGACGGGTCAATGGTATCCAGATCAAACAGATTCAAATGGTTGGTGCGCCCTTCATATCCGGTAACTGCAATCTGATAAAGTCTTGCCTGATATTCTTTTCCTGCCAGAGAAACGGGATAGGTTTTCTCCGTCATCTGCGCCCAGTCATGATCGCCCATCCAAAAATCCGGTGTCTCGCTCTGCAGCTGATTTTTAAAGTTCTGATGAAACAGTCCGCAATGATATCTCAGTCCAATGCCATCTCCCGGAAGGTTCAGAGTTGCAAGAGAATCCAGGAAACAAGCGGCAAGACGTCCAAGTCCGCCATTTCCAAGACTTGGTTCCGGCTCCACCTCTTCCAGTTCTGCCATAGATTTTCCATGGTCTTCCAGACAGTCTTTGACGCTGTCATAAAGTCCCAGATTGATCAGGTTGTTGCTCAGCAGTTTCCCGATCAGGAATTCCGCGGAAATATAGTAAAGCTTCCGTCCCTTTACCGGTGCTGTTTTCCTTTCGCTCTCTTTTTCTGCAATTTTCAGAAGAGCGGTATATATACTTTCATAAGAACATGTTTCCAGATTACTTCCACACATTTCTGTCAAAACTTTTTCCATTTCATTTTTTGTTTTCATCATGATAAAATCTCCTTTCATGTGAAGCTGTCGGTAACTGATACATCAGAACTTAGACTATATAATCCACGATAAATAACCATATATTTTGCTGGTCTGCTTTCCCGATAGCACAGTTTAAGTCAGATGTATCCGCTATTTCATTTACGATGTACGAACTCATCGCTCATCATAGTTTTATCACACTTCACCAGACAATGCTTGTATAATGCCACCATATCATTGTATAATCCTATCATGTTATGTATGATCAATAGGAGTGTTAAATTATGATAAATGTCGAAAAAGCTTTGAAAATTCAATATTCTGCCTATCATGAGACCAAGCGACATTCTGATACAATGTTTGCATTTAATGTCTATCCCTGTACCATTCCCGTGGATTTTCCCTTTGTTCCTCTGCACTGGCAGGACAGTGTAGAAATCATTTATATCAAACAGGGAGACGGGATCGTTCAGGTAGATTTTGAAATTTTTCATGCACAGGCAGGAGATATTTATCTGGTAATGCCAGGGCATCTTCACGGAATGAGAGGGATTTTGAAAACCCGAATGGAATATGAAAATATTATTTTTGATATGAATTTTCTCGGAAGTGATAATGTTGATCTCTGCAGTCAGAAATATCTGCAGCCTGTGCTGAATGGAAAAATTCTGCTCCCGGTACGTATCAGCACAGAAAACCCGCTGTATAGCCAGATTGCTTCATATCTGGATTCCTGCGACCGGCTTTCTGCACTGCGCACCAATGGATATGAACTGAGCGTAAAAGGAAATCTGATGTTGTTGTTTTCACTTCTTCTGCAGAATGCACCGGAAGCAGAAGCTTCTCCTGCCATAGACAGCGATCAGAAACATCTGCAGAAATTAAAAACAGTACTGGCAAGAATTGAACAGGATTTTGACAAGAAACTGACCGTTCAGGAGATGGCAGATGAATGCGGATACAGCGCCAGCCATTTTATGCGATGGTTCAAAGAGGCCACCGGCTCCGGATTTTCTGCCTATCTCATTGAATACCGGCTTGGAAAAGCAGCACGGGAGATTCAGAATACCAATAAAACCATTCTGGAAATTGCAGAACAGTCCGGTTTTGACAATCTTTCCAATTTTAACCGGCTCTTCAAAAAGCGATTTGAAATGACACCCGGACAGTTCCGGAAGCAAGATTATTAAAATAATATCGTGCCCTTTACCAGTGTTTTGAAAGTTTGATTGCAGCCATTGGCTGCGATATGTTATACTGTAGAAGAAATTATTTTAAAAGTCCCGTACAGCAGCTATGGGCATGATTACATGCACAAACATTTCATTTAGTGAGATTTTTCAGAAAGAGATGAAGCATATATAATGAATAATATAAAGAAAACCATGATTTCCCATGAACTTGATAAAACAACTGCGGAAAAAGTGAAAAATGCAACAGAAAAGAAAAACTGTCAGATGCTGTTTGTTACAGCAGCAATCTGTGCAGGGTTGTTTCTGGGAATGCTGCTCAGTTCATTCATCAGTTCATCTACAGAACAGATGGTTGAACTGCGCATGAGAAGCAGATATATCTATGCAGTGCTCTTTGCGGTCTGTACACTAATATCTGCGCTAAGTAAATACAAACCGGAAAAATATTCAAAACATATCATTATCATCTGGTATCTGTTTTTATCTATCCTGTATGCATTTGCCATATGGGCAGGAACCTATAACCAGAACTATTACCCTGCAGTCACTTTTTTTGTGTTTCTGTTTGCTCTGCCTCTGTTGATTGTGGATCGGCCCTTTCGTCTGACAACCTATCTCATTGCAGTTTCAGGGATTTTCCTTTTTTGTTCCTGGCAGGTAAAAGAACCTGCACTGTTTGAATTAGATCTGCTGAATTGTATCTGTTTTTTCTACTTAAGCGTTTCCTTCAGCATTGCAATGATGAAAAGCAAGTTGAATGAAATCCTGCAGAAAATAGAAATAGAAGCTCAGAGGGATATCGATCCATTGACCGGTATCATGAATAAGGGAGCTATCGAGCGGGAGATTGAAAAAGCTCTCAATAACAAAGAGACCGGCTGTCTGGTAATCATCGATATTGACAATTTTAAACTCATCAACGATAACTATGGCCATTTATTTGGCGATGCTGTGATTCGTGCATTTGCAAATTACTTTTGTGAAATGTTCATGGAAAATGCACTGACCGGACGGTTTGGCGGTGATGAGTTTGTTGCCTTTTTAAAAGGCGTAAAATCTCAGGAGGATCTTGAACGTCTGTTTCAGCCAATCCAGGAAAATCTGAAAAAAATGCTGGGAAATCAGGAGCAGAAATTGCCGTTTACTATAAGTGCAGGTGCTGTCTTCTATCATGGGAATGAGATGGCATATGACAGTCTTCTTATGCTGGCGGATCAGGCGCTCTATCAGGCCAAAAGAGCCGGTAAAAATCAGCTGAAAATACTGGAACATGTTTGAAAATTACCCGGAATTATTTTCCGGAATTATTTTCCGGGTTTTATTCCTCAACAATCTTTAAATCCCATGCCGGAATTGCAATGATTTCTCCATGATCAACGGTCTTCCCTGACAGCAGATCCACGCCATTGCCATACCTATATGGTACCTTCTGCTCTTCTGCTGAATAGTTTAAGAAATATCTCACATTCTTTCCGAAATCATTGATTCCTTTTCTTACAATAACCGGATAATCATATGCAGGGATCTCGACCTGTGCGCATTGAAGAACGTCCGTAATCACAGCCTTAAGAGTGTTCTCATCTGTCATACAGCCCATATACACAGCAGTTCCTTTTCCATAATGATTTTTCGTGACTGCAGCATACTCCTTCCAGTTGTAATGCTCGTACGATGCCAGCACCTCTGCTCCCTGAGGGATTAAAAGTTCCATAAAAATCCGGGCTTCTGCGTCGGTATTTTCCCCAATGATCCTACCGGATAATCCCACATTCTTCGGGAAAGTAAACTGATGATATTTCACGCCAAAACAGTCGTTCAAAATATGAGGCTGTACCTCATGACTCACTTTCACATTTTCGTTGGCAAATGCAGTTTTAAAAGTAGCGACCAACGTTCCTCCCTCAGCCACATACCTGTTCAGTTTTTCCAGAAGGGTATCCGGTGCCGCATAAAGAGCCGGTACAAAAATCGCCTTATACTGACTGAAATCCTCTAACTCCGGCCAAACGAAATCGCACTCTATATTCATCTGATACAGTGCATTGTAAATCCAGCGTACCACATCATTATATCCGATTCCATTATTTCCTGCCGCCGCAGCCTGAATCCCAAACCATTTCAGTGCAGTCAGAGCCTCATTACTTACAAGAATAGCTGCATCATTCTTCTTTTTCAGGTTTACCAGATGACTTCCCATTTCTGAAAATTCCCTGCCTATCACACAAGCCTCACGATAGGCTGCATTTTCCTGAAAATCATGGCTCAAAAGCCCCTTCCAGTAGGTCTCAAAAGAATTATGGATAGAATGCCAGTGCCAGTACATCACACTGTTGGAACCACTTGCCAGATGACTGTATGCCTGCAGCCTTAACTGACCTTTATACGGAGTCCATCCGGGATATCCCTGTTCCTCTGTCTCCATAACCAGATAGTTGTTCTTTTTCAGAGAACGGGTCATATCTATGCTTTCCACTCCCGCAGGGACTGGTTTTCTTTCCCTGTTAAGCCAGATACTTCTGATTCCCACAGATGACGGACATTTCACATCACCTTCCAGCGAATCCCCAACATGAATCACCTCTTCCGGTGAAACTCCAGCTTTTTTAAATGCATACAAAAAGATTTCTTTTCTCGGTTTCGAATACTTTGCTTCTTCACTGGTTACGATTCCTGCCGGATGTAAAGAATATCTCTTTATTTCTTCCATAATATACCGGTTATCACTGTTTGTCACAAAATAAACCGGAAGAGGACAGCTTTGTAAGAATTCTTTCACATCATCATATAACGGAGAGGAACACCAGTGTTCCTCCATCCTCTCCAGAAGTTTTTCCGGTTCCATGGTGCACTGAAAATGCCGGGCAAGTTCCCGAAAGTTTTCAAGTGCAACCTCATGCTGGGTTTTGAAATTCTCTCCATTGGCCAGGTTCTGCTTCTCCCGAAAAGTTTTCCACCAATATCCCAGGATATCCTCCGGACTTTGTGCCTTACTGTTCTTATATACATCTTTGATGACTGATACCGCAATTGGTCCGATTTCCATTGCAGCCGTTCCATAGAAATCCATAAATATTGCCTTAATCATGCTGATTCTCCTTATAAAAAAATTTCATTTTTGTTTCTGACATTTTTTTCTTACTTCCCAGATTGTGCCAGATTACTTCTTTTCCCACCGCATCTTCAAAAATACTGCTCACTTTTTTCGTTCCGCCTGTTATGATTGATGATTTTGTTCAAAAGCGGCAGCCCTGAAATTCTCATCTCAGGAAGCTGCCGCTTCTTTTTCCTTTTCATTTTGTTCTTTTTTCTCCTGTCCATTGTTTTCCTCAGATACAAACAGAATTGATACGAAAAGGTGGGCTTGCGATTGGATCGATGGGATTTTAGCTATAATGACATGTTAAAAAAATCATATCAGCGTCTGTTCTATCATTATATCCAACTGCGGTCTTTTATTTGAACCACCGTCTCAAACGGAATCGTCCCGCCAAACAAATCCAGCGCGCTTCCGATCGTCACATCCAGCCGGCCTGCTCCGGCACGGCGCAGGATTTCCAGATCCTCCATACTTCCCACTCCGCCGGCGTAGGTAACCGGGCGATCCTGATATTTCGACAGAATCTCAGCCAGTTCTATCTCGATGCCTCGCGCTTTTCCCTCCACATCTACCGCATGAACCAGAAATTCATCGCAATGATCTCCCAGCATCTGCATGGTTTCCAGTGTCACCGGGACTTCTGTAAAATTCTGCCAGCGGTCCGTAACGATATAATACCGGTCCTCTTTTTTTCTGCAGCTGAGATCCAGAACGAGACGTTCCTTCCCGACAGTCCGTTCCATCTTTTCCAGATTTTCCCATGATATCTGCCCATTCTTAAACACATAGGAGGTAACAATCACATGACTGGCACCTGCATCCAGATACTCACAGGCGTTTTCCGGGCAGACACCTCCGCCAAGCTGCAGCCCTCCCGGATAAGTTCCCAATGCCAGAAAAGCCTGTTCTCTGGTCGCCTGATAATAAGGAGAATCACTGCTGTTCAGCAGAATCACATGACCTCCGCGGATTCCTGCATCACGGTATAATTTTGCATAAAAAGAAGCATCCTGTACGGACACAAAATTCTCTGTTGCCTGGTCTCCTGCATCCTTCAAGCTGCCGCCTACAATCTGTTTCACTTTTCCATTATGTATATCAATACATGGCCGAAATCTCATGTTTACCTCCAAATAATCTGTGTATGATTTTCCTGTTTTCCATGTATTGATAATAACATCAAATCAATCTCTGCGCAACTGCATCGGATTATCTTCCATTTGCCGCATTTCCTACAGCGTCACCAACATCCTCAACCGCATTTCCTACTCCGTTTCCAAGATCCCGGACACTGTTTCCTAGTTCTCCGGACACCGTGCCGTCATTTGTATTTTCAACTGCATTATTGTCATTTGCGGTGGTATTATTGTCTGTCACTCCATTATTATCGATTACGGCACCATCACCCACTGCGGTTCCGTCATTGACTGCATTGCCTGCTGTCCCATTATTGGTACCTGTTGTATTATTTGTGCTGTTATTCGCTGTATTGCCGGTTCCATTATCGGCAGTATCATTCCCCATGTTTTCATTCGTGTCATTAAGACCGGCATCATTATCATTCCCATTTGTATTACCGTTATTGTTATTATTTGCTGCATTACCGGATTCATCTGCCGCATTGTTTCCATTATTGGTTCCGCAGGCAGTCAGCATGCACAAAGCCAGCACCAGAAAGGTACTCATCAGAATTGTCTTTATTTTTTTCATTCTGTCAATCTCCTTTTCCTTGGATTTATTGCTTGTACTGCTAATATGCGCATTTTGCAGACATCCTATTCTTGGAAGAAATTAGAAATTTAGTTGCGAAAAAGGCACAGCCATCTTTCGATAACTGTGCCCGATCACATATCTGATTGAAATTCATCATTCCCATATCTTAATCGATACAGAAAATTATCCATTGATCACATCGCTCATATCATATCTTCCTGCAGGTTTTCCGGCAAGGAATTTCGCTGCCTCAATAGCTCCCTTTCCAAAAACAGCCTTGGAATGTGCGGTGTGCTTAAACTCGATCACCTCATCCGGACCTGCAAAGATCACTTCATGCTCGCCCACGATCGTACCGCCGCGAACTGCAGAAATGCCGATTTCTTTGCTGTCTCTCTGTTCTCTTCTCTGGCTGCGGTCATAAACATAATGATACTGATTGTCCATCGCTTCATTCAGACTGTCCGCAAGTGCCAGTGCTGTACCGCTTGGAGCATCCAGTTTCAGCTTATGATGACGTTCTACGATCTCCATGTCAAAACCGGCTGTTGCCAGAACTCTGGCAGCATCCTGAATCAGTTTCATCAAAGTATTGATGCCAAGAGACATGTTTGCAGATTTCAGAACTGCTACTTTTTTGGATGTTTCCTCGATTTTGGCAAGCTGTTCTTCGCTGAGACCGGTTGTACATACCACAACAGGAATCTGTCTCTGCGCACTGTAATCAAGCAGCGCATCTACGGCCTTTGCGGAAGAAAAATCGATAATTGCATCTGCTTCCACCTGGCATTCCTTCATATCGGTAAATACCGGATAACTGTTTTTTCCCTGATCTGCAATATCAATTCCGGCAACAATCTCTGCTTCCGGATCCTGTTCAACAAGTCCGGAAATCACCTGTCCCATGTGACCATTGCAGCCATGCATAATAATTCTAACCATTGGTATCTCCTGTCCCCGGTCTGATTCTGTAACATACCCAGTCCGGAAATATATTTTTCTGTGAAACGGACATGTCTGCTTACACAGACATGTCCTGTAATCAAAAGCTTCTATTCATGAAATATGAAATATGGTATACAGACCTCTTCCACGTCTGCTGCCCAAAGTATCGATAAAAGACCAGTTAAGCGAGCTTCAGACCAAATCCCTGCATAGCTTTCTTCAGAACTTCCACATTTGCCTCTTCCATTTCACTCAGCGGCATACGAAGCGGTCCTACTTCCATTCCCATAAGGTTCATGGCTGTTTTCACCGGAATCGGATTTACTTCACAGAACAGCGCATTGATCAGAGGAATCGCATCCAGCTGAATCTTTGTTGCGCCGGCAACATCGCCTTCCATGAATTTCATAACCATATCATGTGTCTCCTTCGGAGCGACATTGGATAATACAGAAATAACTCCAAGTCCGCCGAGAGAAAGAATCGGAAGTACCTGATCATCATTGCCGGAGTAAAGTTCCAGACATCCGTCTGCCATGGACATCATTTTGGCGATCTGGGAAAGGTCTCCGCTGGCTGCCTTGATACCCACAATATTTTTCACATTCTTCGCAAGTGCGACTGCTGTGGCAGGCTGAATGTTGCATCCTGTACGGCTCGGAACATTGTACATAATGATCGGAGTCTCCGGAACTGAATTGGCAATTGCAGTATAATGTGCGATCAGACCTTTCTGTGTAGCTTTATTGTAATAAGGAGTAACAAGCAGCAGGGCGTCTGCGCCATAAGATGCAGCCTCCTTGGACATCATGATTGCAGTTTCTGTACAGTTGGAACCGGTTCCTGCAATGACGGGCACACGTTTGTTAACCTGATCAATTGCAAACTTAATCGTCTTGAGATGTTCTCCGTGTGTTAATGTAGAAGATTCTCCTGTTGTTCCGCAGATTACAATTGCATCAGTGCTGTTGGCAATCTGAAACTCAATGATTTCTTCAAGTTTTTTATAATTCACCGTTCCATCTTCTTGCATCGGTGTTACGATTGCGACAGCTGCACCTTTAAAAATTGCCATTTTATTTCCTCCTTTATTCTTCAGTAAAAGTTTCGTTCAAATTTCCATACTTCAGGTCATCCGTTGTGAGAGTTGTAACACTGTCCACATATTCTCTTAAATGCTCCGGCAGATCCCTGCCAGTCATAATAATGTGCATGGACTCCTTACGCAGTTTCAGAAGTTCTTCCATCTTCTCTTCATCGGCGATCCGGCTGTCCAGCAGCCCGAGTATCTCATCCAGCACCAAAACATCACACTCTTCTGTTGCGATCACTTTTCTGGCAAAGTTCAGACCATTCAGAATATTCTGCTTCTCCTCCGCCTTCTCCTGTTCGCTCAGTTCTTCATAACAGGTTTCGCGTTTTTCAAAACGGAAAATTTTGATATCCAGGTCTTCCAAATTCTGCAGGAAATCCATTGCCTGCTGCTCTCTGCCCTTCAGGAACTGAATGATGATCACACTCTGTCCTTTCGTCGCAGCTCTGAGACTCTGACCGATCGCAAGGGTGGTTTTCCCTCTTCCGGTACCACAGTATACCTCTGTTAATCCCTTTTCCATACAAATTCCTCTTGTCGTTTATGAAATTGAACTCCTTCATTTTTCTTGAATATGTTTATCTTACCTCAGAATTCCCGGAAATGCAAGCCCGGCATGTTTTTCCCGTAATTTTTGTCATAACTTTGTCATATTTCCTGTAAAAAACAGATCCTTATGTGCAAAAATAACAGGCCTGACAAAGCGTCTATTTTCTGTTCCTGTTCATAGTCAACGTCTTTAAGCAGAAATGACTATTTCCAGTTATCTTTATTGATTCTTAAATAATGATTTCCAGTTATTTCCATTGATTCTTATTCAATATATTCCAGTTTGCTTACCGATACCTCATACGCGGTTCGTTTCTCTGTTTCGCTCTCACCAACCTTCTTCATATATTCCCGGCTCTGAATTCTGCCCCACAGAAGAACATGTCCGCCTACTGTAAACGCAGATGCGTAACGGGCATTTCTTCCCCAGCAAATGCATGGTATGTAATCGGACTTTCCATACGGACGGTTCACAGCAAGAAGCAGGTCCGCAATCTCTCTTCCAAGAGGAGTTTTGCGGTAAACAGGAGGTTTGCAGATATACCCGTCCAGAAAAATCTGGTTCACAGGAATGGATTCATCCTCTTCCTCCACAAACTTCAGCTCTCTGGCAAATACCGAAAGCACCAGCCTGTTTCTTTTTTCCTCATGCCGGTTATAAGACCGGAATTGTCCGTGTACCTCAATGTACTCCCCTACATAGTCCTGAGATACATCCACCAGGCGCTCCGATATCATTACCGGAATCCTGTCCTCAGAATCGCTCAGCCTTTTTACCAGCAGCTCCGTTGTATAGAAGCCCTCTCCAAAAACCTGGTGGCTGAACTCAAAGCCTGTATCAATTTTCCCCATAATTGATACCTGATTGTTTTCAATGATTTTGTCTGCCATAATACAGTTCTCCTTCCTCTTTGGGTATTTTGTCTTTACTATGTTTATGAGTACATGCCTGTATTTATGACTGGAAAATAAAAAAATTTTTTTCAATGCCTTGTAATCTGCGAAAAATGTGGTAAACTGGATTGTCGGATAATATTTGCATGAAAAACCATTAATATAGAAGAAAAAAGTAGAAAGGATTTCGATTTTATGAAAATCAAACGCGAAGACGTACGTAACGTAGCCATTATCGCCCACGTTGACCACGGCAAAACCACCCTTGTAGACCAGCTTCTGAAGCAGAGCGGTGTTTTCCGTGAGAACCAGGAAGTACAGGAACGTGTCATGGACTCCAATGATATTGAACGAGAAAGAGGTATCACCATTCTTTCCAAAAATACCGCTGTTCATTACAAAGGCGTCAAAATCAACATCATCGACACCCCCGGACACGCAGATTTCGGCGGCGAGGTTGAGCGTGTACTGAAAATGGTAGACGGCGTTATCCTTCTGGTAGATGCTTTTGAAGGTGCCATGCCTCAGACCAAATTTGTGCTGAAAAAAGCACTGGAACTTGATCTGCATGTCATTGTCTGCATCAACAAGATCGACCGTCCGGAAGCACGTCCGGATGAAGTCATTGATGAAGTTCTGGAACTCCTGATGGATCTGGAAGCTTCTGACGAACAGCTCGACTGCCCGTTCCTTTATGCTTCCGCAAAAGCCGGACACGCTGTTCTGGATCTGCAGGATACCCCGGAAAATATGGCTCCGCTGTTTGAAACCATTTTGAAATATATCCCTGCTCCGGAAGGAGACCCGGAGGCAGATACTCAGGTACTGATCAGCACCATCGACTATAATGAGTATGTGGGACGTATCGGTGTCGGCAAGGTAGAAAACGGTAAAATTTCCGTCAATCAGGAACTTACGCTCCTGAACCACCATGATATCGACAAACGTCAGAAAGTAAAGATCAGCAAGCTTTATGAGTTTGACGGTCTGAATAAAATAGAAGTAAAAGAAGCCTCTGTAGGCTCTATTGTTGCCATTTCCGGTATTTCAGAAATTCATATCGGCGATACCCTCTGTGGTGGTGATAATCCGGAAGCCATTCCTTTCCAGAAAATCTCCGAGCCTACCATTGCCATGAACTTTATCGTAAATGACAGCCCGCTTGCAGGCCAGGAAGGCAAATATATCACCTCCCGTCATCTGCGCGACCGTCTTTACAGAGAGCTGAATACAGATGTCAGCCTTCGTGTGGAAGACACCGACAGCACCGAGTGCTTCAAGGTTTCCGGCCGTGGAGAGCTGCATCTGTCCGTACTGATTGAAAATATGCGCCGTGAAGGTTATGAATTCGCAGTCAGCAAACCGGAAGTACTTTATCATTTCGACGAACGCGGCAAAAAACTGGAACCAATGGAAATTGCCTATGTGGATGTTCCGGAAGAATTTTCCGGTACTGTTATTCAGAAACTGAGCGAACGAAAAGGGGAGCTTCAGGGTATGAGTACTGCAAGTGACGGTTCTGTCCGCCTGGAATTCCACATTCCTTCCCGCGGTCTGATCGGATTCCGCGGCGAATTCCTGACTTCCACAAAAGGAACCGGTATTCTGAATACTATTTTTGATGGATATTCTCCTTATAAGGGAGACTTCCAGTACCGCAAACAGGGCTCCCTCATCGCATTTGAGGCAGGTGAAGCAGTTACCTACGGTCTCTTCTCCGCACAGGAGCGCGGAACCCTTTTCATCGGACCTGGCGCAAAAGTTTACAGCGGTATGGTCATCGGTCAGAACGGCAAAGCCGAAGATATCGAGCTGAATGTCTGCAAGACCAAACATCTCACCAATACCCGTTCTTCTTCCGCTGATGAAGCACTGAAGCTTACTCCGCCGAAAGTACTGAGTCTTGAACAGGCCATTGAGTTTATCGACAGAGACGAACTTCTGGAAGTAACCCCGAAGAGTCTCCGTATCCGTAAGAGAATCCTGGACGCAAGAGACAGAAAGAGAGCGGCTTTCAGAAAAGAATAGAATAAGGAATGAATACAAAAAGAGGAGTCCTCCCCGAATCAGTTGATCTGATTCCATAATCAGGAGGAATCCTCTTTTTATGAAATACCATATTTCCCAGAATTCTTTATAAATATGTATCAGCGAGACTGCGAATACGAAGCCGTTTTTTTACGTCCTGCGCATCCGTGAACTGTCCTTTCCAGATATCTTTTTTTAGCATTGTCACTTCATGGGAATCCCCTGTCAAATGGAAGAAATTGTCGCTGAAGATCACATCTGCATCCTCAAAATCCAGTTCCACAAACGGTGCAAAAACATCACTTTTCAGCCGGATTACAAAAGCATCTTCTGTTTCCGTTACTTCTGATGTAATCACCGCTTTTTTCAGTGACACATGCTTATAAGGAAGTATCACTTCCACATTATGTGCTTCTGTTCCGTCTTCAAAAGTAACTTTTCCTTCCACAAATACGGTTTCTTTCCAGGTTCCGTAAGGATCTGTCTGATACTGTCCGAAATCTGCTTCCAGTATTTTTTCAGAACAGAATGCCCCTGTTTTTCCATCTGCGAAAACGGAATCAATCACTTCACAGTCCGTATTTTTCAGGAGGATTTCTCCATGCCACTTCAATTCTGATGCAGTTTCATTTTCCACATAAAGCTGCGCCTGAGTTTCCTCGCAGATCATACTGGATGTCTCCGGTGCATAGAACCGGCATGCCATGTACTGCAGCGCTTTCCATCGGCCAAAATAATCCACAGATGCCCAGGAAGCCACCGGCCAGTTATCATTCAGCTGCCAGTAAAGCGTACCCATACATCTTCCGCGATGTCTTCTCCAATGCTCCACTCCGTACTGCATGGCCATTCCCTGAAGCACCTGGCTCACATAGAGAAGATCCTCAAATTTCGTCGGATACCGAAAATTTTCGGACATGTAATAAAGAATTTTTCCATTGGCCGCATCATTTTTCTGATGACTTTCCATGACTCTGGAAAAAATATTTCTGTCTTCCGGCTCTGTAAATGTCTCCACAGTTTTCAGGCACGGGAAAGACTGGAAGCCAAATTCTGAACAGAAACGGAAGAAATATTTCCTGTAATCCGTAAACGGTTTCTGTCCATGCCATACATCCCAATAGTGCGCATCCCCATTATTCTCATCGTCCGGTGCCGCAAAGCATCCTCCCGCTGACGGAGAAGACGGCCAGAAAAAGATATCCGGTGCATGCTTCTTTACAACCTTCGGAAGCACATACTCAAATAATTTTATGTAGTCAGCTCTCAGATTCATCGATTCTTCCTGGAACTGCGCCCACTGAACCCATCCGGATTCGATCTCATTATTTCCGCACAGCAGACCGAGACTTGCATGATGACGGATCCGTTTTATATTGTCTTCCACTTCCTGTTTGCAGCTTTCGATAAATGCATCTGTGGCATCATAAACATTGCAGGCAAACATCAGATCCTGCCAAACGATCAGACCTTTTTCATCGCACAGTTCAAAGAATGTATCCGATGGATAATAACCGCCGCCCCAGACTCTGATACAGTTAAAATGAGCTTTTTTCGAGCTTTCCAACAGATAATCCTGACGTTCTCTGGTAATTCTGGAATATACACAATCTTCCGGAATATAGTCTGCGCCCATGGCAAAAATTTTGACTCCATTTACCTGGAAGGCAAATTCCCTCCCCCATTCGTCATGCTCTCTGCTCACGGTCAGCGTGCGGAGACCAATGGTTCTCTTTTCTTCCTGAACCACTGCTTCGTCACTGTCTGCAAGCGTTATTACCACATCATAAAGAGGCTGTTCTCCGTATCCGTTCGGCCACCAGAGCCTTGGATTTTCTATACAGAAAGTATGTTTCCATTCGGAATCTCTTCCTAATACTTTCTCTGTCTGTGCTGCGGTTTTACCGGTCTCCCGCTCTATAACAGCGATTTTTACTTTCTGGTTTTCCTGTATTTCTGTTTCCTCTGTCAGATGAAGGGTTACTTCAACATTTACGATATGCTCCTGATGTTCCTGATGGAACTGAATTTCTTCAATCTTTCTTCCCGTACGGTATTCCAGATAAATGTCACGGAAAATCCCGGCATCCGGCAGCTGTGGGCCCCAGTCCCATCCAAACATGGAATGGGATTTCCGGATCAGATGATTTCCTTTCACAGCACCAGCCGCTACACAATGGACTTCTTTGTTTTCTTCATATTGATAATTTTCGATATATTTCAATACGGAAAGAAATTCTATCCGGATATTATTTTCTCCGGAGTGAAGATATTCTTTGACCGGGATTCGCCAGGTTCTGTGCATATTATCGGCATAGAATACTTTCTTGTCGTTAATAAAGATATCAGCAAGAGTATCCAGGCCTTCGCATACCAGATCCACATGCTCTTCCTTTAAGATGGTTTCCTCCACCTGAAATGTTCTCTCGAAGATGTAGTCTTTCCAGAACAGGTCCCTTGTGGCATATTCGTTCATTTTGTCGTACGGATCCGGAATTGCTTCCGCATCCAGAAGCGCCGAAAGAACGGAACCGGGGATGAGAGCATCATATGTTTTTTCCTCTTCCCGGCTGTGCATTTTCCATATTCCGTTTAGGGTTAATTGTTTCATGTTCGTTGTCCTCGTTAGTTCATTTGTTTATTAGTTACCGTTCATAACAAGTGTCTGTTATGTACTGCTTATAAAATAACTATAATACAAATGTGGTAAATATCAAGAGTGATATTGAAAATACAGGTGAGATCCGTAAGTTTTCTATTTAAATCAAAATAGACTTTGGCAAATGGAACCGCAATTTAGATAATGACAGTTGGGCTTTAATGAATGGAAGGGGGGCAGTGAATTAAAGGGTGCTTTAGTTCAGCAACTGTATGTGAGAATTCTTCGAGTTTTACTATGCGTATG
>CAMBAL010000056.1 GCA_945864225.1 uncultured Blautia sp.
TGCAGTCAGACCAGCCAGACAGATCGCAGCCGCTTTTTTGAATCGTTTCATAATCGTTCCTCCTTGTTTTGTGTTTATTATTGTTTTTTGTTTCCGTTGTTACAGCATTATGTGCAAATCGCCCATCATTTTTGCTGTTTCAGTGTTTACATTGTAGCATTATGTATGTGTCTTGTCAACCATTTTTTCTTGTATTTTATTGTTTATTATTGTTTTTTATTATTTCAAACAATAATAACACGTTATTCGATTCCAGGCACATTCCACATTCTTTTTTCTACTCTGCCACAATTTTCTTCAAGGTTTTTGTACAAAAACGTTCACTTTTCCGTCAGTATATTTTCCCATCAGGATGTAAATCGTTTCGTTTTTGTATGGTCATATATTATACTAATTATATAGAACTTTCAAGTTATTTCTAAAATTTATTATATATTTTCACTATTTACACAAATTATTATTTCTATTTTTGGTTGTTTTTGACAACAACAGTGTGTAAATCGTTTTTGTTTTACAGTTTATTCCACATTACACAGCGATTGATCCATTTGTCTTTTTCACATTTTTCCTTTCCTCTGATACAGTGTAATTTTTCCTGTATTTTTTTCTTCCGCAATATATTTTTCTGTCCACCGCAGTGCGATCCCGTCCGGAGGGCTTTTTTATATTACAGGAAAATGCGAAGCACTTTCCTGTAATATAAAAAAACGCTGACTGCACATTTCTTCATGCTTTCAGCGTTTTTCCCTTCTACTGATTCTTTATTTTTTGTTATTCATGCATCAAAAGTACAGAACTTCTCTCAATAAACGCCGGCTTCAGCCGGACCTTCCGTGGAAAATCCGAATAATCTCCGTTGATCCTTCGAACAAGAATCCTGCATACTTCATCTGCCAGTTCAATCAGCGGCTGCCTCACAGCAGTTAACTTCGGGCGTACCATAACCGAGAGAGCAAAATCATCAAAAGCTATAACGGAAAGTTCCTCGGGTACACGGATTCCCAATTCACAGACAGCTTCCATCGCGCCCATACACATCAGATAATTCGTAATAAATACAGCCGTCGGTCTCTCAGGAAGTTCCCAGATTTTTTTGATACATTCATAGCCTCCGTCATATTTAAATCTGCCATTTACCAGATATTCTTCGCGAACGGGAATTTCATAATCCTCCATCACTCTGAGATATCCCCTATATCTCTCAGAAGCTGTTACATAGGATTCAGGACCGCAAATTGCCGCAATTCTGTGATGACCCGCATTGACCAGATATTCCACTGCCTGATAGGCTCCTCCTGCGCAGTCCACCTGCACACAGTCCGTTGGGACATCCGTATAACACTCTTCCATGATCACCACAGGAATCCCGCATTCTCTGGCACGCTGCAGGCAATCCCTGGAATTCCCGGATGCCGTAACAATAATCCCATCCACACCGGTTTCTGCAACAAAATCGATATATTCCCTTACTGTATTTTCATCACAGCATTCTGTATTCAGATACGTCAGAGAATACCCATCTTTCCATAACTGGCGTTCAATCTCATCCAGAAGCGTCGCCATGTGGGGATTGTCTCCGGATCCTGTCACGAGGCCCACACGGTATGTCCTGGATGTACGCAGTCCTCTTGCAACATTATTAGGCGAATAATTCAGCTTGCGAATCGCAGCTTCAATCGCTTTTTTATTTTCACTTCGTACACTTCCGCCATTTAAATATTTAGAAACCGTGGAAATTGCAACGTCTGCTTCCTTTGCAACATCCTTAATCGTTACTCCCATATCGCATCTGCTTTCCTCTCATTTCTTTCTCTCATTATACCCAACCTTTTTCTCAAAAGCAACTAATGGAGACAATGGTTTCCTTTATTTTCTCCATGAGCAATATATTTTCCGGTAAACATAACCAGTATAACCCCCTATAAATAACCATATGTTTCGGTGAGGTATTTATTGTGGGTTATACTAATCCCCAACATTCTTAACAATTATGGATTTCCCAACTTGTAGATTCCGTCAAATCATGATAAGATAAATTCAGATTTTATCCCGGCAAATTATACCGGCAGATTCATTTCATGAGCAGATATATCGCATTTGTTTTATCTGCAGGAAGAGGAATCCCCATGAATATTACGATCAAAGATATTGCCCGCGAGACCGGTCTTTCCACGGCAACCATCTCCAAATATCTGAATCACAAGAAAATACTGGAAGAAAACCGTGTTCTGATTGAAGAAACCATCCGGCGTCTGGATTACCGTCCAAACCGTTCCGCACAGATTCTCCGTACCAAGAAAACGCACACAATCGCAATCCTCCTTACGGATCTTGGCACCTATTTCTGGGCTTCCTTGATCAATTCCGTTACACATTATTTTATACAGCACAATTACACCGTCATTACCTGTTCCTATTCCTTTAATCCGGGCAAGGAAATCAAGGTCATTCAGGATCTCATCTCCCAAAATCCTGATGGTGTTATTATGCTTCCCCATAACAATGCTGACGATTACTATCAATTGATACAGGAGGCAGGAATTCCCGTTGTCATACTGGATTCCATTCCATCTAATTTTTCCGAACATCCCGCAGACTGCATCACTTCTGACAATTACGGCGGAGGTGCTTTCCTTGCCCGTCACCTGCTGGAAAACGGGCATACCAATATTGCCATAGTAGAGCGCTCTATTAATTCCTATACTCTGGAAGAACGAATCCGCGGCTTTATGGATGTATACAAAGAAAATGGATATGACACGTCCTCTTTTCTGACTCCGTATCCTGCCATCCCGTTCAATGACTCCCAGACCGTTACCGAGCGCGGCAAACAGCGTTTCCGACAGGTCATGAGTTCCCCTCATCCGCCTACTGCTATTTTCTTCACCAACTATACGGTAGGTATCGGCGGTCTTTCTGCTGCTTATGCACTGACAAAGCCAGTTCCGGAAAGCGTATCTCTGGTGTGCTTTGACGATGATCCGCTGTTTAAGGTTATGAACCCCTCCCTTACCTGCGTGTCGCAGAATCTGAAGGAAATCGGAGAAAAAGCCTCCGAAATTCTTCTGCGCAGGATCCACGGGGATTATTCGGATTTTCCTTCCAGAACCATCGTTGATGTCATCTTTCACAAGCGCAATTCCGTGAAGGACCTTACCAGGGAAAACAGCTAAACCCAACCCGTATGTTCGAAAATCGACTGTTTTTTCCAATCTTGTTCATTGTCAGGCAAATGCACTGAAGGACATAGAATCACTCACAATATTTTTTATATTACAGGAAAATGCGAAGCACTTTCCTGTAATATAAAAACAAAAAAAATCCCTTTTGTACTGTATAGGAATACACAGTACAAAAGGGATTTTCTTACATTGTTCTCTCTTTATTCTATCGGCAGTCTCTTCTACGCTGCTGATTATCTTATTATTCTTCACTTCTCCTCTGCTGCTTCATATCTCAGTTCCCCTCAGCAGAGCATCCGGGCATCTATCGTTCTTCTTATCTGTTTCTGAGAAAATCCGGAATCTGGATATCTTTCTTCTGAACAGTGCTGGACGGCATCTTAGTATAAGTGCTGTTCATATTCGGAAGACTGAAGCTTGGCATGTTCATGTTTACCGTGCTGCTCTGCGGTGCAGATGCGGTCTGTCTCTTCGCTGCAAACGGAGAGGAACTGCTTCTTGCGCCAAATGCACCGGCCGGCTGTGCTGCATCGCTCAGACCAGTTGCAATAACAGTGATTCTTGCGTAATCAGCAACAGAATCATCATACATAGCACCAAAGATGATATTTGCGTCTTCTCCCGTAAGTTCCTGAACATAGCTTGCTGCATCGTTGGCATCCATAAGGGAAATGTCTCCGGAAATATTGATAATAACGTGAGTCGCACCCTTGATGGTAGTCTCCAGAAGCGGAGAAGATACCGCCTGCTGTACTGCTTCCATAGCCTTATCATCGCCTCTTGCTTCACCGATACCGATATGAGCGATTCCCTTGTCTGTCATAACGGTCTGTACATCTGCAAAGTCGAGGTTAATCAGTGCCGGCAGATTGATCAGGTCTGTGATACCCTGAACTGCCTGCTGGAGAACTTCGTCAGCCTTACGAAGTGCTTCCGGCATGGTAGTACGCCGATCAACGATCTCCAGTAACTTATCATTCGGGATAACAATCAGTGTATCTACCGATTTCTTCAGATTTTCGATTCCGGCGAGGGCATTGTTCATACGGGTCTTCGCTTCAAAACGGAAAGGTTTGGTAACAACTCCGACTGTCAGGATACCCATCTCTTTCGCTGCTGCTGCAATCACAGGTGCTGCACCTGTTCCGGTTCCGCCGCCCATACCACAGGTAACGAATACCATATCTGCACCTTCCATTAACTGTTTTACTTCTTCTATGCTCTCCTCAGCGGCCTTCTGACCAACTTCCGGCTGCGCTCCGGCACCAAGGCCCTTGGTAATCTTTTCTCCAATCTGAAGTACTGTCGGAGCTTTGCACAGAGTCAAAGCCTGCTTATCAGTGTTGACACCTACAAACTCTACTCCGCCGATGGTTTCTTCCACCATTCTGTTTACTGCATTATTTCCGGCTCCACCTACGCCAATGACAATAATCTTCGCAGATGACTCAGCCTCATTTGTCATAATCTCTAACAATGTACTTCCTCCTTTAATTCTCCTGATATCGAAAAAATATTTATGCTAATATGAATATCAAGCTACATATAGATATATCATATATTTTTTTTGTAAATTAATCAACCACTATTTTTGTTTTTTTATACTTTTTTCAAGAATTTTCGCCATTTCCAGAGGATGGCAGCACGGGAATCCTCTGAAATTCCTGTCAAGAGCTTCTCACAAAAGGAGCTCGTTCCAGAGTGTGTTTGAAAATTGCTTTCACACAAAGCGGGGAATGCAAATGACGGGAATGCATTTTCAAACACGTTCTGGTACATCGGAAAATAAATCAGTCAGATGGATCCGTTATTTCATTTACGATGTACGATTCGTCAATGTTTTATTCATACCCATAATAACCATCGTCGTAACTCTCATCGGCATAATAGCTGTCGCCATAATAACCTTCATCATAACTTCCGTCGTCATAATAACTGTCATCATAATAACCGTCATCATAGCTTCCATCATCGTAATCATCATAATAACCGTCATCATAATTTCCATCATCCGATGAACTGTCATCATAGTTTCCGTTGCCTGAAGAACTGTCCGGTTTTGGTCCGACATAATTTCCCTCGCGGTCATATTCTCCGGTCTTGTTATATCCACCGTACTCATTATACCCGCCGTGCCAGTCTCCGTTGGCATCCAGTTCCTCCTGGGTCGGAGCAGATCCCACATAATTCAGATACTCATCGTATTCGCCCCAGCCTGTGTAATCTCCTTCTTCATCATAGCCGCCTACCCAGTTTTCCAGTGCATAGTCCAGTTCTGTCATTGGTTTCGGACCGACATATTTCCCATTTTCATCGTATTCGCCATCGCCGGTATAATCCCCGTTTTCATCATACCCGCCTGTCCAGTTTTCTGCCGTGACTTCTTCTTTTTCCATTTCAAAAGTCGGCTTAGAATTCTCATCACTACTCTCCACATGGAGAATTCCCTTTTTGCCCGTAATCAGAGGCAGAATGGCAAATACCCTTGCCATTTTATTCTCCAGCTGTGTGTTTTCCCCGAGTTTGATCGTAATATCTCCATAAATCATGGAAATCTGATAGTTTTCATCAAATTCTATATACTCTGGAAGCAGGTCATTCTTCTGAAAGATCGTGGAAAGAGCTACCGCAGTTTCCAGCACCGGCATTCCTTTTACAGGAAGTTTTTCATTTTTGACAACCTTGTCCACCTGAATCCCCTGAAAATATGGAACTTTCTCCATCCGGTCCCGTGAACTCTCAATAAAGACTCCGTTCCTGTCAAAATAAACATAACTGTCCAGATAAGGAATGCATCCCACCGGCTTTTTTTCTTTGACACTGATCACAATCGTGTTATGATTCATCTGTTTCACACGAAAGCCTTCCACAAAGGGAATATCTCCCGTATCATCCGTAGAACAGAAAATAGGGGCCAGCACCGTATTTCCTGCCAGCGGCCCCTGAAGAATCATATCACGCACTTCACTCTCGGAATAATAACTGCTGCCCATTACTTCCACATTTGATACTTTGAAGTATGAAAAAAAGAAAATACCTCCTGCCAGAAGAACTGCTGCCAGACATATTCCAATCAATTTCCATGTACTGATGCTATTTTTCCATTGCAGTTTTTTATGTTGTTTCGTCATAAACTCCATTCCTGTTGTTGTTATTTATGAATCATCCTCTGATATAACCCGCGATAAAAGGATAAAATAAAATGCCCTATCATGCATGTGTTATATCAGTACGATATCCGCTCCCATCAGAGATAAATCTTCGCAGATATGCTCATACCCGCGGCTGATATAGGAACAGCCTCTGACAATCGTTTCCCCCTGCGCAGCCAGACCGGCAATCACAAGAGCAGCTCCGCCCCGCAGTTCCTCCGCGCAGACCGTACAGCCTCGAAGCCCCTTCCTTCCGCAGATCCGGGCATCCCGCCCGACAACCGCAATCTCTGCTCCCATACGGTTCAGTTCCTCCGCAGCCTTAAAACGGTCTTCAAAAATCTGTTCCCTGATATGGCTTTCTCCCGGAATCGCCGCAAGCACTGCCATCAAAGGTGACTGCAGATCCGTGGGAAATCCCGGATAAACTTCTGTCTTCAAAAACGGAACAGCACGATTCACTCCTGTTCCGTCAGCTACTAGTTTACCACTCTTTACTTTATATTGTCCACCCATTTTGCGATATACTTCCAGGAATGCATCCAATTCCCCCACAGGCGGATTTTCCAGACTTATTTTCCCACGTGTGGCAGCACATGCACAAAGATATGTTCCTGCTACGATCCGGTCCGGAGGAACCTGCATCACACCGCCATGTAACTCTTCCACGCCCCGGATACAGATACAGTCCTCTCCTTCTCCCTGAATAATCGCTCCCATTCTTCGCAGATAGCGGCAAAGCCAGACAATTTCCGGTTCCCTGGCACAGTTCCTGATACTGGTCTCCCCTCTGGCAAGCACCGCACCAAGAATTGCCTGTTCCGTTGCTCCAACACTTCTTTTTGTAAAACAGATTTCATTTCCGGACAACCGATCACATTTCGCAGAAATAAAAAAAGGGCTTTCTTCGATCACTGCCCCAAGACTCCTGAGCGCATACAAATGCAGATCAATCGGACGCTGTCCGATCACGCACCCTCCCGGATACCCCATCTGCCCTTTGCCGCTCCGTCCCAGAAGAGCAGCCAGAAATATCACGGAGGAACGCATTTTTCCGGTATAACCGCAGGGAATTTCCGTCCCGTCCGCATGCGTGCAGTCCATGTATAAATCGTGATCCTCCCACCATGTCGATGCACCCAGTTCCCGAAGAATTTCCTCCATACAAAATACATCTGCAATTTTCGGACAGCCCTTAAGTATACTGACTCCTTTGTAAAGCAGCGAAGCTGCCATCATGG
This sequence comes from uncultured Blautia sp., assembly GCA_945864225.1. GTDB lineage: Bacteria > Bacillota > Clostridia > Lachnospirales > Lachnospiraceae > Blautia_A. Next base: position 7,576 of record CAMBAL010000056.1, read on the forward strand.
GAAGTGCTGCATTTTTGGATCCCTGCACTTTTACTGTCCCATAAAGCGGCTTTCCTCCTGAGATTCGAATCTCATCCAAGTTTCTCACTCCTAAAGGGCCTCTTACCATTATTGTATGCTGCCCGGACTTTCCCGTGACTGCTCACGCTCAAAGCCAACCCCATTTCCGCCAGAAGAAACACGACTGATGTTCCGCCGTAACTGACAAACGGAAGCGTGATCCCCGTATTGGGAATCGTATTGGTCACAACCGCAATATTCAGAATCACCTGAATCGCCATATGTCCCATAATCCCCCCGCAGATCAGCGTTCCCTGAAGATCTCTGCTGTGGGTCGCAATCACGCATAGCCGCCAAAGCAGCAGAACAAATAGCAGAATCAGCGCAGACGCTCCCGCAAGTCCCAGCTCTTCACAGATAATCGAAAAAATCATATCATTTTGAGCTTCCGGCACAAATCCCAGTTTCTGCAGACTGCTCCCCAGACCTCTTCCAAAAAGCCCTCCGCTTCCAATCGCATAAAGCCCCTGGATCGTCTGAAAACCTTTTTCATATTTTTCCGGATTTCTCCATATGGCAAGGCGCTCAAGGCGGTAACTTTCCGCCGCAAGAAATACTGCCACAAACGCAATGCCCGCCCCTCCAAGACCAATAAACTGCAGATATTTTGGATTTGAAACAAAAATCAGGATTACACCGATTCCCAGAATAATGATTGCTGTACTCAGATTATTGGATCCCACCAGGCCAACGATCGGAAGAAGTGTCAGCATGGTCCTGCACATAAACCATAAGCCTGCGGTTCTTTTTTCTGTACGGTCAATCTGCCATGCCAGAAAAAGGATTACCGCTACTTTTGCAAATTCTGACGGCTGAAAGGAAAGCGGTCCCAGATTCAGCCACCGTTTGGATCCATTAATTTCCTGTCCCACAAAAAGGACTGCCGTGGATAATGCCATTGAAAGCAAATATGCCAGAGGCGCAAGAGCTGTAAAAAAATGATAATCCATTCCGGCCACCACATACATTGCCGCCAGTCCCAATGCGGTTGCAAAAAACTGTTTTTTAAAATAATATGCAAAATCATGAAATCTCACCCGACCGTTATAAGCGCTGGCGCTGAACATAATCACCAGCCCGAATACCGCCAGCACGAGAACCAGTACAAGAAGAGTCATATCCGGCCTTCCCCGCTGTTTTTGTCCTTCTTCCGACATATCACGGCCTCCGCAGATGGGTGTTATTTATTCTTATGAAGAAAATGCTGCGAAAATGCCGCAAAGCGAAATCGGATGCATATCAAATGTAACGGATAAAACGCTCTATGCATCGTTTGCAATGTACTGGGAATCCGCAGGAATATGCATGGAGCTAACGCGTGTTTGAAAGTTGCTTTCCACCTCTAGATTCCTGCGGATTCCTGAATTTCACAGTTTCTGCAACTGTCAGATGATTGTCCGACGCAATTTTCTCCGCAACCGCAAGGGCCTGCGGATTCCAGACTTTTTCGGGAAGATGGGCATCCGCACCAAATACTACAGTGTTTCCCACTTCTCCGGCAATTTTCCAGAATTCCGGATTCGGATAAAACCGGTGGTCCCAGATTCCAAGGAAATTCACCTCAAGAGGAATCTCCAGTTCCTTCGCGCGGCAGCAAAGCCAGTAGTTCCATTTCCGGAAAACTTCCCTGTCACCGGTAAAATGCAGAATATCCGGATGCGCAAAATAAGTAAAGCATCCGGTCTCAAGAGCTTCGATTGTCTGCCTGCAGTACCGCTCCAGACGAACAGAATCGTCCGTGGCCTCCGGAGAAGCGCAGTCATTCACTTCATTCCCAAGAAAATGCTGTCCCAAAAGAAAATACTCAATCGGATACTGCCCGGTAATCTCCAGCATCTCCTCAAAATAAGCCGGATAATACTCCACCTCCAGGCCCAGATGGATCTCGATGTCGTTTTTGTATTCATCCTTCAATCCAAGAACAGTATTTACATAACCTTCCAGCTGATCCAGACGCATTTTGGAAGGGCTCCGGTATTCGCCCGGATACGGCATCGGCGTATGATCCGAAAATCCCAGAATCTTCAGCCCGCCTTCAATTGCTCTTTCCACATATTCCCGTTCATCCCCCTGCGCATGCATACAGCGCCAGGTGTGTGTATGATAATTTGCCTTCATCTTCATAGCTTCACGTTCTTTCCTCAGACTCAAATTCGCGCAATTTTTGTATTATTACTCTCCTGCTGCTTTTTCTATCAGAACAGTCTTACCCTTAAAAGCAAATCCATACTCTCGAATTCGTTCCTGATCGATTCCTCTTGCAATTAGCTGAGCAGCATACTGCTTCTTTCCAATCTGCTCCAGAGCTGCCTGTACGGTATCCTCCAGACAATTCTCTCTTCTTTTATTAAAAGCTTTAAATTCCAGAATAATGGCATTATCTTCTCTGGGATTTCTCGGTTCCAGCATAACATCATACCGTCCAAAACCGCTTTCACGATTTGACGTTATGATAAATCTGTTTTGCAGATCTACCATCAGTCCCAGAACAAATCCATGATAAAATATTTCCGGTTCGTTTTCGATTCGTCCATTTCCTGTATCAAAATAACTGAATGTACTGAGTACCACCTGATTCATATACTCATTCATCGCATCTACATCATCCACCAGCATTGCTTTCACAAAATCATTATAGTCCTCTGCCGCCGGCGAAAACCAGTCTCTCACCATATTCTGGAACATCATCTTTACTTCCAGATTCGTAAGTGCAAGCTCGTATTTGGGTTCTGCCCCCTCCGGTATATCCCTGTAACTCTCATACGAAAGAACTTTCAAATAACCACTGGCCAGCAGCAAACTCCAGATTGCTTTTTCATTTCCATTCAGTTGATTATAAACAATCTGCTCATCTATAGAGGACACCAGGTTTTTTCCATTTAAGAGATCTTCAAATTTTTCCTTGATGCTCCTTCTGCCTTCACGGATTAATTTCCCCACCAGACCGTTTGAACTGGTATTCGCCCAATAAGTCTGATATTTTTTCTTATCCAAAACATTCAATATGGACCATGGATTGTAGATGTCTTTATGACTGCCAAAAATAAAACCATCATACCAGAGTTTTACTTGTTCTTTTTCTGCACTCATATTGCACTCATCTAATGCATGAAATACTTCCTCTTCTGTAAATCCAAAAACTGTGGCGTATTTGTCAGAGGTAGTCGTTACCACTTCCAGATTATTCAGATCAGAAAATATCGACTCCTTACTAACCCGTGTTATCCCTGTCATGATTCCCCGTTCCAGCCATGGATTTGTCTTAAAAGCCGCATTAAACATATTTCTTATAAAAGATACCATCTCTGACCAGAATCCACCAACATATGCCTCCTGCATCGGTGTATCGTACTCATCCAGAAGAATAATCACTTTTTTTCCATAATGTAAATACAGAAATTTCGACATATAATGGATTGCCATGGCAGCATCCACGTCATCCATTTCTACGGTGATTCTTCGGAAAAATTCTTTATCACCTTCTCCCAGAGCTTCACTATCCAGCAAAAACTCATGATCTGTGTATAATTCCGCCAATAACTGACAAATCTTCTTTCTGGCATCCTGATAATTATTCTCTTTTATATTTGCAAAAGAAAGACTGAGCACCGGATAGGTTCCCTGCAGTATTCGATACTTTTCATTTTCCCATATGGAAAGACCCTCAAACAACTCACCTCTGCCTGCATAATCCAGAGAAAAAAACTTCTCCATCATACTCATGTTCAATGTTTTTCCAAAACGGCGCGGACGTGTAATCAAAGTCACGTCATCCTTACTTTCCCACCACTCACGGATAAAATCAGTTTTATCCACATAGAAGCATTCATTTGTAATCATTTTTTCAAAATCCTGAATACCTATCCCTACTGTTCTTGCCATAAATGCCTCCCTGTTAATTATTCATACACTCTGTCATTATAATTTCAGCTTCTCAACCATGAACTTGTCTCTTTTTGTTTGCATAACACTCTGCTTAACCGGCGTTCTGCCTGTTGTTCTCATTCTAACATGCACCGGCACAAATGACAAGTTTGAGTGAAACGCCAGATATGGGAAAGTGCCTCAAAACATGACATGGCAAATGGCATCAGAATCTCAGTCATACCATCTGCATCATGGTTTGAGGCACTATCTTTCTCTATGTTTACTATCTTTCTCTATGTTTACTATCTTTCTCTATGTTTACTTCTACTCTACGGTCACGCTTTTCGCAAGATTTCTCGGTTTATCCACATCCAGGCCTTTGGCAACACTCACATAATAGCCTAATAACTGCAGCGGTACGATAGCCAGACTTCCTACAAAATGTTCATCTACCTTCGGAACATACACGGTAAAATCGGCGTGATCTTCTGTTTCATATTTTCCAAACGTAGTCAGCCCCATCAGGTAGGCACCACGGCTCTTGCACTCTACCATATTACTAATGGTTTTTTCGTACAATTCACTCTGTGTCAGAACACCGATCACCAGTGTTCCGTCTTCAATCAGACTGATCGTCCCGTGCTTCAGTTCTCCTGCTGCGTAAGCCTCACTGTGAACATATGAGATTTCTTTCAACTTCAGACTTCCTTCCAGGCCAACAGCGTAATCAATGCCGCGTCCGATAAAAAACACGTCATGGGAATTCGCATATTTCGCAGCAAACCACTGAATGCGTTCTTTATCCTCCAGTATCCGCTTAATCTTATCCGGAAGAGTCAGCAGTTCTGAAATATAATTTCTGTACTGTTCCTCCGTAATTGCACCACACACATAAGCCAGATGTACTGCCAGACAGTCAACTGCTGCAAGCTGTGCACTGTACGCCTTAGTCGTTGCAACAGAAATTTCAGGACCTGCCAGTGTATAAAGTACATAATCCGCCTCTCTTGCAATAGAACTTCCCACCACATTGACAACCGCAAGCGTCTTAATCTCTTTCTCCTTTGCAAGACGAAGTGCCGCAAGCGTATCGGCAGTCTCTCCGGACTGGCTGATCACAATCGCCAGTGCATGTTTATTCAATGGAGTTTTTCTATATCGGAACTCCGATGCCAGTTCCACCCGAACAGGAATCTCTGCCAGATCTTCTATGACATACTGCACTTCCATCCCTACATGCCATGCAGATCCGCAAGCCACTATATAAATCTGCTCGATTTCCCGGATTTCATCGTCTGTCAGACCAACCGCACTCAGATCAATTTTTTCTTCTTTTATCAGCGAATTCAGAGTGTCTGACACAGCTTTGGGCTGCTCATGGATCTCTTTCATCATAAAATGCTCAAATCCGGCTTTTTCCGCTGCTTCCGCATCCCATTTGATTTCAGTGGTTGTCTTCTCGACTTCATCACCATCCAGATTATAAAAATGAGCTTCTCCGGGAGTAAGCTTCGCAAACTCCAGATTGCCAATATAATATACATTCCGTGTATATTTCAGGATAGCCGGTACGTCAGAAGCAACATAAGTTTCCCCATCCGTAACACCAATGATCATCGGACTGTCTTTACGAGCCACCCAGATTTCTCCCGGATAGTCCGTAAACATCAGTTCCAGTGCATAAGAACCGCGCACACGCACCATGGTCTTGGCAATTGCATCAATCGGTCCAAGCTTATATTTCTTGTAATAATAATCAACCAGCTTGATTACAACCTCTGTATCAGTCTGACTGTAAAACATGTAGCCATGCTTCAGCAGTTTCTCTTTTAATTCCTGATAATTTTCGATGATCCCGTTATGAACACCAACAACTTCTGCTTCCACCTCACCAGAACCGGAACCAACACAGTTACCGGAAACATGCGGATGTGCATTGGTCACACTGGGTTCTCCATGAGTTGCCCATCTCGTATGACCGATACCGCAGGTACCGATCAATGCATTTCCATCATCTGTTTTTTCGATAAGATTTGTCAGACGTCCCTTCGCCTTCACCACCTCTGCCGGTTTCTCGCCATCACGAACTGCCAGTCCGGCAGAATCATAGCCGCGATATTCCAACTTAGACAGACCATCAAGCAAAATCGGCGCTGCCTGATGAGTTCCTGTAAAACCAACTATTCCACACATATTTTCATATACTCCTCTCATTGACGCAAAGTTCAAAATCCCAAAATATCTTATCTCAGAATATTTTCGAGTGGGTTTGAAAATTGTTTCCCGCAAATTTGGGCATCCAGATGGCGGAAATGAATTTTCAAATACACTCCAGTTATGCTACCACAGATAGTACAAATTAGCAAGTATAAGCCTGCTTCCCAGTGGTGGGTAATAAGTCTGCTTCCCAGTGGAAGGTACGTTTTGACAATCGCCATCATTTAACTGAACGTGCATTTCCGTTTAGATGATCAACATTACACAATGCACTGCCGTAAAAGAATCCTGAACTCTTCTATGGATTCCACGGAAGCCGCTTTTTTATTATATCTTTTCAAAAGTATCACATCTTTCTCATTTTCTACGGCAGAGAGGATGTCTTCCGGAACTTCTCCAAAATCAGATAGGAAATCAAGAATGGATTCTCTCAGTGTACTCTGAATTCCACGTTCGATTCCCTGTTCAATTCCACGCTCAATTCCCTGCTCAATTCCTTGTTCAATTCCACGTTCAATTCCTTGTTCAATTCCACGTTCAATTCCTTGTTCAATTCCGATCTGCATGGCAGCATCCAGTTCTTTCTTCATGTCTTCCATCATCAATTCCTTCAGCGCGTCACACATTACTTTCACCTCTTCAAATTTCTTTTTGTTTGCGCGTACTATGATATCCAGCACCGATGCATACAACTGTTCGTTTTTATGTTTTCCATATTCCCGGATCAGTTCTTCCGCATCCGAGTAATCTATCAGATAATCCGATGGGCTTTTATACTCTATGATATTATACATCCTGAATATCTGACCGATATTCTTCCTGACCGGCAGGTCTTTTTCCTTCTTTACCACCAGCACATCGATTTCCATGGGCTTCGTACTAAGCTGATGTTCATTTTCAAAGATCAGATTTTCCCTGTCTTCCTCCAGTTCAATCTGTAAACCCGCATAAAACGCCGGATGCCATTGCAATACTTCCGGCTTCTCTGCTGCATGTTCCAATCACATTCCTCCCTTTCCTATTTAACTTCCTGATGCAGGAGGATCCTAACGAAAACTCCTGCTGATCTTCGGGAATAAAGCAAGAATTTTCCAAAAGAAACAGAAATGTTGTTCTGTATGTGATGAATAAATAAGATTGATGTTCGAAAAAGACCCTTCGAACATTTTAGATTTATAGAAATTTGCTTTATAAAAATTGTATCAAATAAAATATCGTTTGTAAATTGTATATACCGTTCAGTGAGTGCACACTGCACGGACATTTTGAGCAGGACTTCCGCTAGTTCAGTGCATCCTTTCCGCCCTGTTGAACATCCCGGAAATATACTCCTATAATGAGATTGGCACACATTTGTGTGACTATCATTTATGGGAGGACGATAATTATGGTAAATTATCGCGAAATTCTGAGGCTAAAAAGCCTCAACTACTCAAATGTCGACATAGCATCCAGTGTTCACAGCTCCAGAAACACCATTCATGAGGTGCTAAAACTAGCCGAACTTCTGAAGATCAAATGGCCATTGGGCGATGATGTCACCAACTATACGTTGGAATCTCTCTTTTATCCAGAGCGTAAAAAGACTTCTGAGAGGCGTATGCTCCCGGACTATCCTAAGATCCATCAAGAGCTGGCTAAAAAAGGCGTTACTCTTACTCTGCTTTGGACAGAATACTGTGCCGAGGCAGTTGCTGCCGGAAAAAAACCCTACATGAGTACACAATTTAATGAAAACTATCGAAAATGGGCGCGTATAACAAAAGCAACCATGCGTATCCATCACAAACCGGGAGATGCAATGGAGGTTGACTGGGCCGGTACCACGATTGATATTTATGATCCGGTAACCGGTGATATTTCGCCGGCATATCTTTTCGTGGCAGTACTCTCATGTAGCTGTTACGTGTATGCGGAAGCATGTCCAAATATGAAGTCAGATGTATTCATCAACTGTCATGTCCATGCATACGAATACTTTGGTGGTGTTACAAGGCTTCTGATCCCGGATAATCTCAAGACCGGTATCACGAAGAATACCCGTTATGAGACTGTCATTCCCAAAGCATACAGGGAAATGGCTGACAACTATGATACAGCAATCGTTCCGGCAAGAGTCAAACATCCGGATGATAAGGCTAATGCGGAAGGCTCTGTAAAGTTTGCAACCACCTGGATCATTGCAGCATTGCGTAACCATCACTTTTTCTCATTGGATGAGGCTCGGAAAGCCGTAGCCGAAAAGCTGGAGGAACTGAATACAAGACCCTTTCAAAAAAGAGTAGGGAACCGTCGCTCCGCTTTTGAAAATGAAGAAAAAGCATTTATGCAGCCGCTCCCTATCGCCTCCTTTGAGCCCGCAGTCTGGTCCACTGCTAAGGTTCAGAATGATTATCTCATAAGTGACGGAATCAATAAATACTCCGTTCCATTTGATTTGATCGGTGAACAGGTGGACATCAGGATTTCAAATGACACTGTAGAAGTTTTCTTCCATGGGAGTCGCGTGGCATCGCACATACGTCGGTTAAAAGCTCAGATTGAGCCCATCCGAAAGATGGAGCATATGCCACAGGAGCATCAGAAGTATCTTTCCTATGCTCCGGATGAATTCTTAAACTGGGCATCCTCTATTGGAGAATCGACCAGAAAAGTAACAGAGTATTTCCTGACCTCAGATAAGGAACCTGAACAGGGATTTAAATACTGCGTAAGCCTTATGAAAGCCGCGGATCGTTACGGTCAGAAACGGATGGAGAAGGCCTGCGAACGGTTGCTGACATTTACAAAACAGCCATCTCTACGAAGTGTTCTGACCATCCTCAAAAACGGACAGGATAAACTTCCTTTGGAGACGGTATCAAAACCATCACATCCTGAGAAACGCAGCAAAGGAATTACCCGTGGTGCTGCAGCATTCGCAAAAGGAGGTGCTGCAGAATGATCAATGAGTCAACACTGGACACCTTAAAGGCTATGCACTGCAGTGCAATGGCGGAAGAACTCAGTCGTCAGATGCAGGATCCATCAACCTATTCCCAGTTAGGATTCGAAGAACGTATCGGTCTGATCATTGATGCTGAATGGAACCGCCGTCAGAAAACAAAACTAACAAAGCTAATCACAAAAGCACGCTTTTCTCTTGCATCAGCCTGTGTGGAAGGAATTGAGTATCTTCCGGACAGAAAGCTTGATAAGGCACAAATCCTGCGCTTTGCGACCTGTCAGTATATCAATGAAAACCACCACATCATCTTAAAGGGTGCAAGCGGCTCAGGAAAAACATATCTTGCCTGCGCTCTTGGTAATGCTGCATGCAGAAAATACAAGAAGGTGATCTATATCCGCATGCCGGAACTTTTAGATGAACTCAGCATGGGCAAGGCAACTGGAACATTTGCAAAAATAATCAAAGATTATAAAAAGGCTGACCTTCTCATTCTTGATGAGTGGTTGATCCGCTGTCTTACGCCACAGGAAACCTATAATCTCCTGGAGATAATCGAAGCCCGTGTAAACAGCAAAAATGGTTCCATGATCTTTTGCACGCAGTACACAACCGAAGAATGGTACGCACGTATCGATCCGGAGGCCGATGAAGGCAGTCCGATTTCAGAAGCCATCATGGATCGTATCATCCACAATGCATACGATATCATGATTGAAGGACGCATTTCCATGCGCAAGCGCCATGGATTGGCGGCCAGCACGGAAGGAGGCACCAATGAAGGATAAATGCCCATTTCGTGAAGGTGGTCGATGTAATATCTGGATCGATTATCAGGTTTTGCAGTACGCTCTCCAGGAAGCTGATGAATTGACCAGCTCTAACTGGAAGGAAATCCAGCGGCTTTATGACCGAATTAATCTGTTGGAAAAAACCTTGCTGGATGCAGGTTTAACCATTCCACCAGAACAGTAACTAAATAAACTGCACTCCTTCCCGGAAAGTTATCGTTATTTTTTCGGGAACGGAGTGTTCACCATACCGGAAAGAGTGCACTGAATGAGCGGAAAGCGTGCACTAAAACAGGTTCTTCCGCAATCACCCGTTTTTTGCTTCCAATGAAATTATTTCTGTGATAAA
>CAMBAL010000057.1 GCA_945864225.1 uncultured Blautia sp.
CATGTGATGAAGCATACTTGCATGCGCAGGCACATGGATATTGGACGGGCTGCCCGTATGAGCAAGCAGCGAAGTGGAGGAACAAAACATGAAGGATTTTATTTTGGCGGCGCTCCCGTTGGTAATGGCAGGACTTGCTCTTGCAATTATCTGTGCCAGTTTGAGAAAAAAGGAGCCCAAAGAGGACGGGAAAAAACTGGAACAGAGGATGGCTCTGGGTATGAGCCTTGGCCTGCTTTTTGGGGCGGCACTGAACAATTGCGGTTTATGGGGGAATCATGCGCTTGGGCTTGTGATGGGCCCGCTGTGGGGAATGGCACTGGCTTCCCTGTGGAAAGAGGAATAACGATATTCATTCGTTTTGAAGGGTTTTACTGCAACTTCATTAATTCTGAAGGCTTTTACTGCTTGACGAAAGATGTGTACTGAACTATACTACAACCAGCACTGCACTGATGAACTATACTGCAGCCGGCAATGCGCTGATAAACCATACTGCAGCCGGGCACTGCGCTGAAATAACAGTGTATGGATCAGTGTACGCAGTGAATCTATCAGGAGAGGAGAGATGGTTTTGAGTGAGAAAAAGGTATCGTTAGGATCCTTGTTTCTGACCTTTGCCAAGATGGGTGTTATGACTTTTGGCGGCGGTTATGCCATGCTGCCGATTCTGCAGCGCGAGGTTGTGGAGAACAAACACTGGGCATCTGAGGAAGAAATCATGGATTATTTTGCGATCGGACAGTGCACACCCGGAATCATTGCGGTAAATACGGCTACCTTTATCGGTCAGAAGAAGAGAGGAGCGGCAGGCGGGATTGCAGCCACCCTGGGAGTGGTGTTCCCGTCGCTGATCATCATTTCTATTCTGGCGGGACTTATCACAAATTTTTCCCATTTGAAATGGGTGCAGGATGCATTTGCGGGTATCCAGGTCTGTGTTTGCGTACTGATTTTCAATGCGGTTATAAAACTGCTGAAGAAGTCAGTGGTAGATAAATGGACAGCCGGAATTTTTGCTCTGGTACTGGCAGGTGGGATTTTTCTGGATATTTCTCCGGTCTGGTTTGTTGTGACTGCAGCAATTGCCGGAATTATCCTTAAGAATCTGGAGGTAAAAGGCAAATGAGTATTTATATCAGATTATTTTGGGAATTTTTTAAGACAGGCCTCTTTGCTGTTGGAGGCGGTATGGCAACCCTGCCTTTCCTGCAGGATATCGGAACCAGCACCGGATGGTATACCTATACGGATCTGATGAATATGCTGGCGGTCTCCGAGTCTACTCCGGGACCAATCGGAATTAATATGGCCACTTATGTGGGATTTACGGTAGGCGGCATTCCTGGAGCAGTGATCTCAACACTGGGAGAAATTACTCCATCAATTATCGTAATTTTGATCGTTGCTGCCATGTTAAAAAAATTCCGTGACAGTAAGCTGGTTAACAGTGCTTTTTATGGACTTCGCCCTTCTTCCACCGGTCTGATCGGTGCTGCGTGTGTAGCGGTAGTGCTGGAAGTACTGACAAATATTTCGGTTCATTCACCGGAGGGAAGTCTTCTGAACAGCTTTGCCATAGCTGGAAATGCGGGTCTGCTGCGCTGGCCGGGGCTTTTGCTGGCAGTTGTATTGTTTATCTTCACCAATTATGTGAAACCGGTGAAGAAGCTTCATCCGATTGTATTTATTGCAGTATCTGCAGTGATCGGTGTGGCAGCGGGATATTTTGGGATTCTGTAACCGGACGTATGATTCTGTGCTGCAATGGTATATGACTTTCATATTTTTGAGAAGGAGAAGTGTATGCCTGATATTCGTATTAGTAAGGAACACACTTATTTTGAAAAAAATGGAAAGCCCTTCTTTTTGTTATGTGATACAGTCTGGATGGCTTTTCAGAAATTATCTCTGAAAGAATGGAGGGAACTGGTCCGTTTTCGAAAAGAACAGGGATTTGATGCACTGCAGATCAGTGTTCTGCCCATCGCGCACGACAACAGTGTGGGGGAAGATTCCGTGGAACCCTTCTGCATGAAGGACGGGAAATATGATTTTGATCATATCAATGAAGTATATTTTGACAGAGCAGAAAAGATGCTTCGGGTTATGCAGGAGTATGACATGATTCCGTTTCTGCATCTGTTCTGGGTGAATTATATTCCGGAGACCTGGGCAGCAGCCAAAAGTCCGGATACGGTGATCCCGTTTGACAGGATCGAGGGACTGACCCGTTATTTCCTGAAGCGTTTTGATCAATATCAGCCGATTTATTCTGTCTCCGGAGATACCGGTTTTGAGACGGAAACGGTGGTGAAATATTATCAGAAAATTCTGGATGTGATGTATGAGAACCATGCGGAACGGCTGACAATCTTTCACCTGCAGCCGGAAGCAGATCCGCCGTCGGTGCTTTGTGAACATCCGCAGTATCAGTTTTATTCCTATCAGTCAGGACATGGAGCCGGGGTGGATGGCATTGGCAATCCCGGTCCTGATCAGAACAGCATGCTTGTTTTTTCAAGACAGTTTCTGGAGAAGAAAGCGAAAAAACCGGTTATGAATACGGAAATCTGTTATGAAGGGCACGGATATGGTTTTTCTTATGGGCGTTTTTATCCGGCAGATGTAAGGAAAGCTGTCTGGAGGAGTATTCTCTCCGGTGCCAGTGCAGGGGTGACGTACGGAGCTCATGGATTATGGCAGTTTTACGAGTCAGATGCTCTGTTTAATAATGCGGAATTTTCCCGGATGCCGTATGCATGGCAGACCGCGCTGAGATTTCCGGGAGCATCGGATGCGGCGTTTGCGAAGTGGATTTTTGAAAAATACGCATTATGGGAATTATGTGAGTTTCGTACTCTGGACAATTATGGCGGACAGGTGCAGCAGGGCTGTGCAAAGGATAAAACAGTGATTTATCTTCCCTATAATGACGATGTTGTTCTGGAGGGGGATTTTTCTGATTACCGGTTTGAAGCCATTGGTCTGGAGAGCAGACAGGTGATGCATCCCCTGGTTCGCGGGAAAAAAGACGAAACAGTAATCTTAAAAACCAGTCTGAATGAAGATATATTGATATTGGGAGTAAGAGACAATTTCTGATGAGTATAAGTGAGAAAAACAAAGGGAATTTTTATATTTTCCTGACGGCCCTGCTGTGGTCTACAGGCGGAATTTTAATTAAATTTATTCCCGGAAGCGCTGTTGCGATCAACGGCGCCCGCTCTCTGATTGCGCTGATATTTTTTTGCATTTACAGAAAAACGGTTAAGGTGAAAGTGAATGGATGGATTCTTGCGGCGGCAGTCTGCCTTGTGCTTACCAATCTTTTGTATGTTCTGGCAAATAAAATGACGACTGCTGCCAATGCAATCGTACTGCAGTACACAGCGCCGGTTTTTGTTCTGATCTGGGACTGCATTTACCGGAAGAAAAAGCCGACAGGGCGGCAGTGCATCGTTGTTCTGATGGCTTTTGCGGGAATGGTGATGTTCTTTTTTGACCAGCTGGATGGAGGACAGATGCTTGGAAATATTGTTGCGATCGGAGCAGGATTGAGTTTTTCCGGAGTATTTTTTATCAATTCTCTGCCGAAAGCAAGCAGCAAAGATTCCAGCATGATTGCGTTCTTTTTATCTTTTCTGATCTCCATCCCGTTCCTCGGGGAAGTGGGAAAGATGAACGGAACGGCAGTCGCTGCTCTGGTAGTGCTGGGCGTTTTCCAGGTGGGACTTGCCTATGTCCTTTTTGACAAGGGCGCAAAGCTGACGAGCCCTGTAAGTGCGTCACTGATCGGACTTCTGGAAGCGGTTCTGAATCCTGTGTGGGTGTTCCTTTTCTATGGTGAAAAGATGGGTAAATATGCACTGATCGGTGCGGGAATTATTCTGGCCGCAGTGGTATGGAATACGGTTTCGCCGGATTCAGGAGAAAACGGATAATTATGGGGATGAATCAATGAAAAAAACCGATATGGCTGTTTTAGTACATCGGAAATATATAACTTATCAGATGTAACCCGTACGAAAGATAAAGATAGGAGAAAAAAGATGTTAGATGCAATTTTAAATGAATTAAAACTGGACGCAGTTGTAATTACAGATCCGTATAATATGCGTCATGTAAGCGGATTCCGCGGCGGAGAGGGAGCATTGTATGTTTCCGGCACTCAGAAAGTGCTGATCACAGACTCCAGATATACCGAGCAGGCTGCAAGAGAAAGCTCTTTTACGATTGTGGAAGAACATCGTGGACATACAAGAGCGCAGATTTTGACAGAATGTATGGCAAAAGAACAAAAATCCGATACTTTCTCTATGGGATATGAAGATGCATCTCTTCTGTGTGTTCAATTTGACAAATTAAAAGATGCGCTTCCTGTTGAGAATTGGGTGCCTCTGAAAGATAAGATTGACAGTCTCAGAATCATTAAAACAGAAGAGGAGTTATCCTATCTTGCAAAAGCAGAGGAAATCGGAGACAAAGCCTTTGCCAGACTGCTTCCTCTGCTGAAGCCGGGTATGACAGAACTGGAGGCGGCAGCAGAACTGGAATATCTGATGAAAAAGGAAGGAGCAGAAGATCTGAGTTTCAATACGATCGTTGCTTCCGGACTGAATTCTTCCATGCCTCACGCAATTCCGGGATATAAGAAACTGGAAGAGGGAGATTTTGTTACCTTTGACTTTGGATGCAAGTATAAGGGATACTGTTCTGATATGACAAGAACGGTGGTTCTTGGAAAAGCAAGCGAAAAGCAAAAGGAAATTTATAATGTAGTATTGAAGGCCCAGCTTGCAGCTCTGGATGCTCTTCGCGCAGGAGTAAGCGGTTCCAGTGTGGATAAAGTCGCAAGAGATATCATCACAGAAGCAGGATATGGGGAATATTTCGGACATGGCCTTGGCCACAGTGTGGGACTTTTCATTCACGAAAATCCGCGTCTTTCCCCGTCAGACGATACGATTCTTCAGCCGGGAACGATTGAGACTGTAGAGCCGGGAATCTATGTACCGGGCTTTGGCGGAGTCCGTATTGAAGATATGGTAGTTGTGACAGAAGACGGCTGCATTAATTTTGCTCATTCTCCGAAGGAATTGATCGAGATTCCAGTGGAATAATTCAAAGTCACATATGGAACAGTCAGAAACAGGAGTTTCCCGTTAAGGAAACTCCTGTTTCCTGCTATAAGGAAGAAAGTATATGGTTTCATTTTTTCTATTTGATATGTGAGTAATCCGTAAATATTACGATGGAAAATAAGAAGATTTGCAATATTTTCTGGAATAAAACACAAGAAAATAGATTATCCTTGTGTTAAAATGTGCTCATAACAAATGAATTCAGAACTTCAGGGAGGTTTCAAAATGAGTATTTTAAATAGTTTTTCACTGGAAGGAAAAGTTGCTCTGGTAACAGGCGGTGCATATGGGATTGGTTTTGCCATTGCAGAAGCATTTGCAGGTGCAGGTGCGAAAATCGCATTTAACTGCCGCGGACAGGAACATCTGGACAAAGCAGTTGCAGATTACGCAGCTAAAGGAATCGAGGCAAAGGGATATATCTGCGATGTAACTGATGAAGTACAGGTCAGAGAAATGGTTGCTTCCATCAAAAGAGACCTGGGTGTGATCGATATTCTGGTAAATAATGCAGGAATCATCAAACGTATCCCCATGACAGAGATGAGTGCGGAGGAATTCCGTCAGGTAGTGGATATTGACCTGAATGCACCATTCATCGTATCCAAATCAGTTATCCCGGATATGATCGAAAAGGGACATGGAAAGATCATCAACATCTGCTCTATGATGAGCGAACTTGGACGCGAGACCGTATCGGCTTATGCAGCAGCCAAGGGCGGACTGAAAATGCTGACAAAGAATATCTGTGCTGAATACGGCGAATACAACATCCAGTGCAATGGTATCGGACCTGGCTATATTGCAACTCCGCAGACAGCACCTCTTCGTGAAACCCAGCCGGATGGAAGCCGTCACCCGTTTGATCAGTTTATCGTTGCCAAAACACCGGCTGCAAGATGGGGCACTCCGGAGGATCTGATGGGACCGGCAGTTTTCCTTGCTTCCGATGCATCTGACTTTGTAAACGGCCAGATTCTGTATGTAGACGGCGGAATTCTCGCTTATATCGGAAAACAGCCTAAATAAAAGAATAACGAAAGAATAACGCGAAGATAGAGTGGAACCCGTTTGGCTGAACGGAATGTCTGCCGGCGCAGACTCCACTACGAACAATAAAGAGAGGATTACCGTCATGGAATTAAGAACAGCAGTTTCACCAAGAGATGTGAAACATTATACAACAGAACGTCTGAGAGAAGAATTTCTCATTTCCAATCTGTTTCCGGCTGACGAGATCAGACTGGTTTACAGCCATATTGACCGTATTATCACAGGAGGTATCATGCCTGTAAAAGAAACTCTGGTACTGACAGCAGGTGAAGAACTGCGTGCACAGTATTTTCTGGAGAGAAGAGAAATGGGTGTGATCAATATTGGAGGAACCGGTATGATCACCGTAGATGGCAAAGTATACACGGTTGCACACAAAGAAGGCATGTACATCGGAATGGGCGCAAAAGATATTACTTTTGCAAGTGCGGACAGTGACAATCCTGCAAAATTTTATATGAACAGTGCTCCGGCTCATGCATCTTATCCTACAGTTCTGATTAAACGTGAGGGAACAGCCGGGGATGGGGTTGTGATCATCAAAGACGAGAACAAAGTAGAACTTGGCTCTCTGGAAGATTCCAACCATCGTACTATCTGCAAATATATCCTGCCGGGACAGGTGGAGAGCTGTCAGCTGGAAATGGGTATGACCAGTCTGGAACCGGGAAGCGTATGGAACACCATGCCATGCCACACTCACGACAGAAGAATGGAAGTATATCTGTATTTTGACATGCCGGAGGATGCGTTTGTCATGCATTACATGGGAGAGCCCACAGAAACACGCCACATTGTTGTGCGTAACGAACAGGCTGTTATTTCCCCAAGCTGGTCCATCCATGCAGGAAGCGGTTCCAGAAATTATACGTTCATCTGGGGTATGGTAGGTGAGAACCAGGATTTTGATGATATGGATCATGTAGCTATGCAGGAGCTTATGTAACAGAGTATAAAATCAGGGAGGAAAAAACAATGAAAATTGCACTGATCAATGAAAACAGTCAGGCTGCAAAAAATGCAGTGATCTGCAATGCGCTGAAAAAAGTAGTGGAGCCTATGGGACATGAAGTATTTAACTATGGTATGTATACAGCGGAAGATGAATGCCAGCTTACCTATGTACAGATCGGTATTCTTGCTGCAGTTCTTCTGAATTCGGGAGCTGCGGACTACGTTATCACAGGTTGCGGAA
Source organism: uncultured Blautia sp. (assembly GCA_945864225.1). GTDB lineage: Bacteria > Bacillota > Clostridia > Lachnospirales > Lachnospiraceae > Blautia_A. Next base: position 7,393 of record CAMBAL010000057.1, read on the forward strand.
CCGGTGAAGGTGCCATGCTTGCATGCAATTCTTTCCCGGGTGTAATTTGCGGACATGTGGAAGACGCTCTGGATGCGTATACATTTGCCCAGATCAATGACGGAAATGCCATTGCCATTCCTTTTGCAAAAGGATTCGGATGGGGCGGAGACCTGAATCTGGAATATATTTTTGAAAAACTGTATGCGGAAGAAAGCGGTCAGGGATATCCAAGAGAACGTGCCGTACCGGAGCAGAGAAATAAGAAGATCCTTGATGAAGTGAAGAAACATACTTACCGTAATCTCACCGATATCTTAAAAGATCTGGATCCGGAACTGGTAAAAGGTGCTTTAAGCGGTGAGAAATTTAAAGAACTGTTCTACGCTAACTGCAAATGTGATAAAATCGCAGCAGCAGTAAAAGAGATCGTGGGAGAATAATATCCGTGAAAATAGGTGTTCGTGCCCATGATTATGGGAAAAGGGAAATAGAAGAGCTGGCGCGGGTCCTGAAGTCAGAAGGATATCAGGCTGCCCAGCTGGCACTGCCAAAGGCATTTGCCGGAATTGACAGTTTTGCTGATATTACACCGGCTCATCTGGAGCGGATTCGAAAAGCTTTTGAGGTAAATAACATAGAAATCCCTGTTTTCGGATGTTATATGGATCTGGGAAATCCGGATTCGGAGGTTCGTTCCAATGCTGTAAAAACCTTAAAACAATGTCTTGCTTACAGCCGCGAGATCGGCGCAAAAATGGTGGGAACAGAAACCGCTTATCCCCGTCTCAACCATGAAGAAAAAGCAATCTGGCGTCCTTATATGATGGACAGTATCAAGCGTGTAATGGAGGAGGCTGTGCGCCTTGATGTGAAACTGGCCATAGAGCCTGTTTACTGGCATCCTCTGGAAAACGTGGAAGTTGTCCTGGATGTGATGGAGCAGATTGGTGATGAAGAGCATCTTCGGATGATTTTTGATGCTTCCAATTTACTGGAATATCCGGATACTACAGACCAGAAAGCATACTGGTCCGACTGGCTGGAAAAGACCGGCAGATATATTGATGCAATGCATATCAAAGATTTTACACTTGATGAGAAAGGGGAGTATCGTCCCGCTTTGCTGGGTGAGGGCGTTATCCAGTATGAAACCATATCAAAATGGCTGCATGAAAATCGACCGGACATGTACCTTCTCCGTGAGGAAATGAATCCGGCAGAGGCGCAGAGGGAGATTGGTTTTCTGAAAAGAATGTAAATAATATGACATGAAAAAGGGAGTCATTAAGGGCAGATGTATAATCTGTTTTCTGTGACTCCTTTTTTATTGATTAAGTGGAGAAGTCAGATATTCCATGACGACAATTTTGATTGAAAAAAATGGTTTTTCCGCAATATATATTAAAAAATACCATTTTTTTTGTGCTAGAATATCTACCATAAAGTTCGCGCGTGAACTGGAAAAATGAATAATACAGGAGAGAGAAAATGGGTAGTATCAGAAAAAAAATAGGTATTGCGGTATCGGCAGCAGGACTTCTTCTGGTTGGTGCGATTTTTATTTCTGTCGTGAATGCAAACAGTACCGAAAAAGTGGAAATCAGACTGGCACACAATCAGTCTGCAGGATCAGAAATTGCAGATTCTATTGCGAAATTTTCTGAATTTGTAGCAGAAGATGAGTCAAAAAATCTTCAGGTTGATATTTATGCAAGCGGAGTTCTGGGAACCGAAAAAGAGGAAATCGAGATGGTTCAGGCAGGTATTCTCGATATGGCAAAAGTAAGCTCCAATACGCTCGGTCAGTTTGAAGACAAATATGCGATTTTTGCAGTACCGTATCTGTTCGTGGATCAGGATCATTACTATACTGCAATGGAAGAAAGTGAAAAAGTGAAAGAGCTGTTTGAGTCAACAGCAGATGACGGCTATATTGCTATTGGATATTACGCAAATGGTTCCAGAAACTTTTATCTGAAAGAGGATATTGCATGTACAGATCCTTCCGTATTGAAGGGTAAAAAGATCCGTTCCATGCCAAGCTCCACATCTATGGAAATGATCCAGCGTATGGGTGGTTCTGCTGTGCCGATGGCAGCCAGTGAGACTTATACCTCCCTTCAGCAGGGAATCGTAGACGGGGCGGAAAATACAGAGCTTGCGCTGACTGTAGACGGACATCAGGATCTGGTAAAATCCTATACCTATACAGAACACCAGTATTCACCGGATATCTACATTATCAGTACCAAAAAGTGGAACAGCCTGACTGATGAACAGAAAGACTATCTTGTTGAGTGCCTGCAGAAAACAAATGAAAACTTCAAGAGCCTTTACAACGGCATGATGGAAGAAGCGATGGAAGAAGCGCAGGAACATGGCGTAACAGTATACCGTGACATTGATAAGAGTGCCTTTATCGAAGCTGTATCTCCGATTCATGATGAATTCTGTGCAAGAGGGGAAGAGTATAAAGCACTTTACGATGATATCCAGAAATACGCGGATTGAGAGGGAGGACGAAATGAAAGTATTAAATAAGATTATTGAATATATACTGGCTTTTCTCGTAGCTGTGATGGTTGTGGGATGCTTCTGGCAGATTTTCACTCGTTTTATTCTCAATAATCCCAGCCAGTATACGGAAGAATTACTGAGATACTCACTGGTTTGGCTGACTATGCTGGGCGTTCCTTATGCATATGGCAAAGAACAGCATATTTCTATCGGTTTTATCACCAATACCTTTACGAAAAAAGGAACTCTGAGAGATAAAATTTTTATTGAGATTCTTGTTCTGTTCCTCAGCGTATTTGTCATGATCGCAGGCGGAATCATGGTTACCATGAATGCTGCAGGCCAGATTTCTCCGGCTATGCAGATTCCGATGGAATTCTATTATATGGGTCTTCCGATCTGCGGGATCCTGATGGTGATCTATTCTGTACAGCGTCTGGCGCGTTTTGTAAAAGAATATGCCGAAGAGAAGAAGGAGGAAAAATAAATGCAGTTAGAAGCAGCAATTGTTCTGGTTATTATATTCTTTTTCCTGCTGGCTATGAGTGTTCCTGTGTCTTTCAGTATCATTACGTCAGCATTGATTACGATTATTATGTTTCTTACTCCACAGTTCGGAATGTTTATTTCCGCACAGAAAATGGTAAGTGGTATTGACAGTTTTACCCTGCTTGCAGTTCCGTTTTTTATTCTTGCCGGTCAGCTGATGAGCAGCGGCGGTATTGCGAAACGACTGATCAATCTTGCTATGCTGGTACTGGGAAAGGTTCCTGGTTCTCTGGCTCTGACCAATATCGCCGGAAATGCCATGTTCGGTTCTCTTTCCGGTTCCGGTATTGCAGCAGCAACTGCAATCGGCGGTGTTATGAATCCGCTGGAAAAAGAACATGGATATGATGAAGGTTTTTCCGCAGCAGCCAATATTGCAACAGCACCTGTTGGACAGCTGATCCCTCCCACAAACGCATTTATCGTGTATTCCGCAGCAAGCGGCGGAGCTTCCGTGGCAACATTGTTTATGGCAGGATGGATTCCCGGCCTTCTCTGGGCATTACTGTGTATGATCGTTGTTTTTGTATATGCCAAAAAACATGGTTATGTCATTGAAAGAACAGAAAAAATGACCGCCAGCTATGCCCTGAAGACTGTCTGGGATGCGATTCCGAGTTTTCTTCTGATCGTCATTATTATCGGCGGAATCCTGTCCGGTAAATTCACGCCTACAGAAGCTTCCGGTGTAGCAGTTGTTTATGCATTTATCCTGTCACTGTTTGTATATAAGAGCATTAAAGTATCTGAAATCAAAGATATCCTGGTAAATTCCGCAGTGATGACCACCATTGTTATGCTGATTATCGGAGCATCCTCTGTATTATCTTTTGTACTGTCCTTTACAGGACTGCCTCAGGCAATCAGCAATCTGATGCTTGGTATTTCTGACAATAAGATTGTCATCCTGCTGCTGATCAACGTGATCCTTCTGATTGTTGGTACATTCATGGATATGGCTCCGGCACTTCTGATCTTCACACCGATTTTCCTGCCGGTAATCAAAAGTATTGGCATGGATCCGATCCAGTTCGGTGTTATGATGGTTATGAATCTTTCCATCGGTACTGTGACACCGCCTGTTGGAAGTGTATTGTTCGTAGGCTGCAGTGTGGCAAAATTAAAAGTAGAAGATGTGATCAAAAAGCTGGTCCCGTTCTTTGCAGCAATTGTTGTGGCACTTCTCTTTGTAACATTTGTTCCGGCATTCAGTACCTGGCTGCCGACAATTCTTGGTCTGATGGATTAATGGCAATACCCCTACGGGTTTGTAGGGGTATTGGTATGGGTTACAATATTCAAAGTCTTGCGGTATTTCAGAGGCGAAACAGTCATATAGGTTTTAAAGATTTTTTCGAAATGGGTCATGCTTCCGTAGCCCACCATTTCAGCGATATTGGAAATACTGTGATCTGTTTCTTCAAGAAGACGCTTCGCTTTCTGAATCCGATAGATATTGATATATTCGCTGGTGGTGTAGCCGGTGACTTCTTTAAAGACCCGGCAGATGTAATATTTACTGAGGAAGAATCTGGAGGACAGATCTTCCAGGGAAATGTTTTTATCACAGTTCTCTGACAAATAGTCGGCAATTTCATAAACATGCCGGTATTTTCCATCTTCAGGGAGCAAAGGACTTTCCAGGGAACTTTTATCCAGATCCCGGGTAAGATTAAGAAAATAAGAACATACGGCAAGCTCAACAGCCTGTTTGTAATTTTTGCGCTTGGCTTTACATTCTTCCTTGAACAGATAGTAGAGATTCATAAACTGTTCCTGCTGTCTGGGATTCAGGTGATAAATGCCATAATGCTGACTGAAAAAACGAACAAGCTTCAGCGTAGGGTACTGATGGTCAAAGGCTTCCATCTGCTCTTTGGTGACATACAGGATGATCCGGTTATGACCGGTATCATCATCAGAAACAGATTTTGTCATGTGGATCAGATTGCTGTCGACGAGAATCAGATCGCCCTTGGATGCAACAAAGTTACGGTTATCAAAAAAGAAAAGCCGTTCACCTTCCAGTATGTAGAAAATTTCATATTCTTTATGAAAATGCTTTACACGCATATTGAATTTTCCATAACGGACCATATGTTCCAGAGAAAGTCCGCCGGTGGTGGCATAATAAGTTACTTTTTCCAAAAAATACACATCCTTTGCTGTAATTTCCTGAAAATAATTATATAATAAGGTCAGGAAAATTACCAGTGAGATTAGGAAGAAAGGGAGCGTTCAATGAACATTAATGAAACAGAATTAAGAAAAAAACTGAACTTGGTCATCGAGAAGCTGCTGAATCTCGGCGGACCGGAGAATGAAAAAGAACTGGAAGAGACAGGCGGCGAGGCAATCGGATTTTTCAGACGTGATTTTGGTATTCGTGAATGGGACTGGCCTCAGGGTGTAGGTCTGTATGGTCTTCTGAAAATCATGCAGTACGAAAAAAACGATACATATAAAGAATTTCTTCATGACTGGTTTGTGGAGAATATGGAGCAGGGGCTTCCGTCAAGAAATATTAACACGACCACGCCTCTTCTGACTCTGTGTGAGCTGAATGAATACTATCATGATCCGAAATTCGAAGAGCTTTGCCTTGACTGGGCAGACTGGCTGATGACCTGCATTCCGAGGACAAAAGAAGGCGGATTCCAGCATGTGACCAGTGCTAACGGGGACCGTCAGGGCGTGCGGCTCAATGAAAATGAGATGTGGATCGATACCCTGTTTATGACAGTTCTGTTTTTGAATAAAATGGGACAGAAGTATCAGAATGCCGAATGGATCAATGAGGGAATCCATCAGGTTCTGATGCATATCAAATACCTTTATGATAAGAAAACCGGTCTGTTTTATCACGGATGGACATTCAAGGGCAACCATAACTTTGGCGGAATTTTCTGGTGCAGAGGCAACAGCTGGTTCACGCTGGGAATCCTTGACTATATCGATATGTTCAAGGGCACTCTGAATCCGGCTGTAAAAACAATCATTCTGGACTGTTACAAAGCACAGGTGGCGGCACTGAAAAAGCTTCAGAGTAAGAGCGGCCTGTGGCATACGGTGCTGACAGATCCGGACAGCTATGAAGAAGTCTCCGGAAGTGCAGCTATCACAGCAGGTATTCTCAAGGGTATCCGATACGGTATCCTGGATGATTCCTATCTGGAATGCGCGGAAAGAGCAATCCGCGGAATCCTGAAAAATATTGATAAAGACGGTACGGTTCTGAATGTTTCCGGCGGAACGGGAATGGGTATGAATGCAGAGCATTATAAGAATATCCTGATTGCGCCCATGGCTTATGGTCAGTCTCTGACGATCCTGGCACTTGCGGAAGCATTGCTGCATATATAATGAAAAGTCCTCTGCTTCCGGTGCGAACGGCACGAAGCAGAGGACTTTTTGTGAATACAGGATATTTTTAATTATAATACGGGATATCCTAATGCTCATATTGTGCATATTTCTTAGGGGAAATTCCAACAGCTTTTGTAAAAGTCTTCAAAAAGTTGCTGTAATCCCGGAAACCGCATTTCTCACAGGCTTCCATCACGGAACAGCCTTCTGTCAGGAGCTCTTTGGCATGAGTGATGCGTTTGGCTGTAATATAGCGGTTGATGGTGGTGCCTGTGGCATCTTTAAAAATCTTGCAGAGGTGGGAACTGCTGAGGTAAAAATACTCTGCAAGGTTTTTAATAGCCAGATCCTGAGTCAGGTTCTGATTAATGTATGACAGGATTTCATTGATCTGTGCATGGTAAGCAGCCGGCTCGACGGCGGGAACAGGCTGTTCGGAGCTTTTCCGGATAAAAATACGGTTCAGGAATGTCATCATTTCCAGAAAAACCGCATGATCCAGAATATCCTGCCCGTATTCCTCATCACTGCCAAGCTTGTGGATATAGTAAAGAAAACGTTTCTGTTCTTCTTCTGAAAGTGTAATTTTATGTCCAAAGGAAGTATTACGGCAGGTAAAACAGTGATTCAGATCTGTTTCCTCTGTACTGCATTTCTTCAGGTAATCCGGATAAATGGAAAGTACGACCCGCTCATGAGTCACACTGTCAATCTGGGAGAGATAATGACTCTCATACTGATTAATAAAAAACAGGTCGCCCGGTGCGAAATCGTAAAACCGGTTATCGATCAGAAACTGTTTGCCACCGGAAATGGAAAAATAAATTTCACAGCAGTCGTGAATATGGATATCCATGGGCTTTTCGTCATTATACAGATGGGCAGCAGCAAATGTCTGAGATTCCAGACAGGTTTGAATTGCTGTTTTGCAGGAATTACAGATTTTCATCAAAATCACCTCATTCATTATGTGGTTGTATTTTAACATAAATAAACCGGGAAAAACAGTCTGGAATATACGATTTTCATATGATACTATACGAAATAGATAATAACGGTTATCGCATCAGTGCAGGAGGATAAAAATATGCAGAACATTTTGGTTGTCGTAGATATGCAGAATGATTTTATTGACGGAGCGCTTGGAACAAAGGAAGCTGTCAGGATCGTTCCGGCTGTGGAAAAGAAAATCAGGGAATTTGACGGAACGGTTCTTTTTACAAGAGATACGCATGAAACATGGTATCTGGAAACGCAGGAAGGCAGGAATCTTCCGGTTCCACACTGCATCCGGGATACAGAAGGATGGCAGATCAGAAGTGAACTGGATGCCCTTCGGCAAACGCAGCCAATAGACAAAGAAACCTTTGGATCTACGGATCTGGCAGGGGAACTGGTTGCTATGAATGAAGATGAAGAGATCGGAAGTATTACATTTGTGGGATTGTGTACAGATATCTGCGTGATTTCCAATGCTCTTCTGGTAAAGGCCTCTCTGCCGGAAGTACCCATTTATGTGGATGCATCCTGCTGTGCCGGAGTGACGCCAGAAAGTCATGAAAACGCACTGAAAGCGATGGAAGCGTGCCAGATCCGGATTATTGGAAAATGACTGGTACATTGGAAAACAGAAAAGCCAGATGTATCAGTTATTTGATTTATGATGTAGTAGTTAAGCAGATAAAGAAAAACTTTACAAACCGTAAAAGCTGAAAAAACCTGTATGGAAAATACATCGAAAAACGGTTGTGAGTTTTTTATAGAAAATCAAATAATAGAAAAGAAAATATATAGAAAAGAAAACATATAGAAAAGAAAACATGGAGGAATACAAATGAAAATTGCGTTGATCAATGAAAACAGCCAGGCGGCCAAGAATGCAGAGATCTGTAAGGCACTGAAAAAAGTAGTGGAACCCATGGGACATGAGGTGTTTAACTATGGAATGTATACGGCAGAAGATGAATGCCAGCTCACCTATGTGCAGATCGGTATTCTGGCAGCAGTCCTTCTGAATTCCGGAGCAGCGGATTATGTGATTACAGGCTGCGGAACCGGCGAAGGAGCTATGCTTGCCTGCAATTCTTTCCCGGGAGTAATCTGCGGACATGTGGAAGACGCTCTGGATGCATATACCTTTGCTCAGATCAATGATGGAAATGCCATTGCGATTCCTTTTGCAAAAGGATTTGGATGGGGCGGGGATCTGAATCTGGAATATATTTTTGAAAAACTATATGTGGAAGAAAGCGGTCAGGGATATCCCAGAGAGCGTGCCGTACCGGAACAGAGAAATAAAAAGATCCTTGATGAAGTCAAAAAACACACGTATCGTGATCTTACGGAAATCCTGAAAGAACTGGATCCGGAACTGGTCAAAGGTGCTTTGAGCGGTGAAAAATTCAAGGAACTCTTCTATGCAAACTGTAAATGTGACAAAATTGCAGCAGCAGTGAAAGAAATTGTAGGAGAATAAAAAAACTCTGCTTTACCCGTGAACAGGGTAAAGCAGAGTTTTTTCACAGGCATCCATCATAGAGATAGTTATTACTTTAACACGTTAATTTCATTGACGGGTGGTAAGGCAGCGTAGTATAATGGGGAGAAGTCATTTTTACGGAGGAGGAAAAGAGTTTTTATGACAGAAAAGAAAAAAAGAAAACTGGCAATGCCGGACACCCTGATCATTGTGGCGTCCGTAGTTCTTCTTGTGGCAATTCTTTCCTGGATTATTCCGTCTGGTACCTATGATTATCAGCAGATGGAAATTAACGGAAGAGTCAGAAATGTTGCCATTAATGGAACTTATCATGTAATTGACAAATCAGAGGTTACTACCACAGGATTCCTTGGATTTTTCAGTGTCCTGTATCGCGGATGTGTAGAAGCTGTCTCTTATACACATCTGACGCTGCCGACGATACTCCTTGTGTA
>CAMBAL010000058.1 GCA_945864225.1 uncultured Blautia sp.
AACGGAAGTTCCGGAGAAATCCATAGCACAAAAACGCAAAAAATCCCCACGGATTAATACAGAACTAACGTCTAATCATTAAAACCCGCTGTAATTACCTAAAGCCTTCTATAATTCACTAAAGATTTTAATTATTACCAGAAACCCACTTTAGAATTCCCAGGCAAATCCTGTCCCTTGCAAAATCCCGCAAAAAAGGGATCATCATGAACCGCTCCACGTTAAGCAGACCCCTTCACAACAATCCCTTTTTCTTATCTCATATTCTGTTCTACCGTTCTGCGCCCGGCATGTCTCACATTTCTTGTATTTCTCAATAATAAATAACCTCAATAACCCCTTCTCGGATCATCTTTACAAACAGTTTTCCCAGCTCCGGATCGAACTGCGAACCAAGATTCTTCTCAATTTCAGATAACGCATTCTCCAGCGGCATCCGATTCTTGTAAGAACGCTTGGAAACCATGGCATCAAACGCATCCGCAATAGAAAGGCACCGTGCACTGACCGGAATATCTTCCCCCGAAATCCCTCTGGGATATCCTTTTCCATCATAACGTTCATGATGTCCGAGAACAGCCGGAATTACATAATCCAGTGACGGCAGATGTCGGATCATCTCGATCGACCGCTCCACATGCTGTCTCATAATCGAAAACTCTTCCGGCGTCAGTCTTCCTGTCTTTGTCAATATCGCATCAGGAATCCCAATCTTCCCGATATCATGCAAAAGTCCTGCCTGACGTATAATTTCCACATGATCGGACGCCAGCCCCGCTTCCTGCGCAAGCTTCGCCGCATAATTAGAAACACACTGGGAATGATTGAACGTATAATGATCCTTTGCGTCAATCGCTGCAGTCAGAGCGTAAATGGTAGACGTCAGCTCATGAATATTTTCTTCTTTCTGCACAGATTCCGGCATGGTCACCTGATTATGATAAATTTCAATCTGATTCTTTCCATGCTGTTTCACCTGGAAAACCGCCATATTCGCATAGGAAAGGAGCTGTTTTGCATTAGCTGCCACAGATGGATAAGAACAGATTCCTGCAGAAAACGTCAGGAATTTCTTAATTCTTCCACTGCTGTTGGCAATATAGGAAGCCAGCATTTCCTGTACTTTTTGCGTTTTCCGCTGTGCAGTCAGCGTATCGCAATACGGCAGAAGAACCGCAAACTCCTTGCCTCCGTATCTCGACAGAATCGCATCTGCTGAAAAAACATACTTCAGAATTTCTGCAAATTTTTCCAGCATCCGATCGCCTTCTTCACTTCCGTACAACTCATTATATAAACTGAAGTCATCCAGGTTCAAAAGAATCAGAGTAAGCGGAGAAGCTTTTTTCTCAAACTGCTGTTCCAGTTTCTTATTCAGAGTTCTCCGGTTCAAAAGTCCTGTCAGCGGATCCAGAAGGGCTTCTCTTTCGATTTCCCGATACAGAGATGCATTTTTCAATGCGATAGAGGCAACAGATACAACCGATTCCAGGAAATTCAGCTCCGTATAAGAGTATTCCTTCCGGTTCTGTTTCTCAGAAAGAATAACAAACCCCGTCAGACGCCCGTCTCCCTTAAAGGGAAGTATGTATGCTGCCTGAATATGGGAAAGCTGCCTCTTTTCCTCCTCCCACATACTCTTATAAGCTGTTGTTTTGCGGAAATCTGCATACAGAATTCCATTCCGGCTGTTCTGAAGCTTCCTGATCATTGGATGATCCTCCCGAAATCGCAGCGGATGCTCCAATGACCGCACGATCGTATCAGATACAAATTCCCGGGTTTCTTCCTCATACAGACAGATGTATACATGATCCACCGGCACCTCTTCCTGTACCAGTTCCAGAAATCTCTGAAGGATTTCTTCTGTCTTAAGCGTCGAATTTACAGCCACAGAAAAATCATGCACCCGGTCTTCTCTGCGGACCTGATCTCTGACAAAAAGACCGTCATGCAGTTTATTCAGCGCTACAAAAATAACAATAGCAAACGCGGAACAGATTACCGTCAGAATCAGCGTCATATTCATTTCAGAGCCAAACTGTCTCCGCTCCATAAAGCTTTCGACAGAGTGATACACGGACGTCAAAAGCACACCTGTGATCACCAGCGATACCACATACATGGAACCTTTGGATGTAATCTGGCTCAAGGCATAAAATCTTTTTTTATAAAATGCATAGTAGATACATACCGCATTAATCGCACACGAAAGAGTATCCGTAGGCAGCGAAGTAAATTCCGGAATCGTATTGATCAGAATTCCGATCATCATTACAGCAACGCCCACAAACAACGGAGTCAGATAGGACACCGGCATCCCCTCTTCCCGCAGTGTTTTGGATATCATCCGCCATATACAGATAAAAATTCCCAGGGTAAACAGAACAGGAAAAACTGCCGGCCATTTGATCGAATAATCCGAAACTGTCTCCCCGTCTATCACCGTAATTACCGGAGTGGTCATAAACACATCAAAAAAATTCAGAATGACCAGAATTACCGTTCCCACTCCCCACACACTTTTCAGGAAAAACCCTTTCTGCTCCGTATAAGCGGAAACCAGAAGAAAATACATATAAGGAACCAGAAAAATTCCGGTCAGAGAAACTTTCCACCAGAATCCAGTACCCGGATAAATCTGCTGACGCATCAGATACGCTCCGCCCGTCCACAGAAGGAAGGAAGTCAAAAGCCCCATAAACGCCCGGATCGATGAGTCTTTTTTTGCAGACAGCAGGGTAAACAGCAGGAAAATATTACAGAGCAGCGCAATCAGCGGAACTCTTGTAAACATAAAATCATTCAGGAGAGTCATAAGCGCTGCCTCCTGTCTGATCGGATTCTTCCAGCAGATGTTTCAGATCGATCACATCCTGCATAGAAGGATTGATTTTTCTCATAGGGTAACCAAACCGTTTTTCAAATCGCTTCAGAATTCCCTGCGGAAGGATCGTCACAGCCAGAGGTTCTACTCCCAGAAGACGTTTCAGATCCTTATAATCATGATCATAATGCCGGAAGTAAATACTGAAATGCTCCCGAATAATCTCCTCATTCAAAAAACCGGCCTCCGGCCTGTCCGGCGCAACTTCCACATAGAAATGCACAAAGGAACGTTTGTCCCCATCATACTCCTTCAGCGCAAACCAGTCTCCTGCCGGAAGTCCGGACATTTCCAGAACCGTCCGAATACTGTTTTCTGTAATCCTTGTGAAGCCGGCAATATCGATCACCGACGGCACACGGTCAATATATTCAAACTGAGGAAGCATCACTCCGTCTCTCTCACTGGATGTACGCAGACACCGATACATATCTCCCGGACGGTAACGCATAAATGCACCGCCTTTAAACATCGTCAGCACCAGTTCGTATTCCTGATTGGCGGTTATCTCATCCATCAGATAGGTTTTCGGCACATAGGACGGGTCTGCTTCATTTTTCAGCATTTCTTCTTTTGGAATAAATTCATAAAAAGCATTATCCGGGAAAAATACCAGACCATTTTTACACCATGTTTCCGTAGCCAGACAGGACGGCTCTGTTCCTCCGTGAATTTCCATCGGACGTTTGCCCCATGCTTTTTCCAGTTCGTCTTTAAACAGAGCAGTGTCCGTTCCCACACAGACAAACCCTTTCAGATCAAACAGGTCCTTCGGCAAAATAGGTCTGTTATCTCTCGCACTGATATATTTCGCTTTCAGAATCCGATACAGCATATTCGGACGCACACCTGCCAGTTTTTTCAGGCTTACCGAACCGGAAGCAGTAAATTTCTCAAAGTTCTGCGTAATCGTATATACCACACTGCTCATGCCAAAGAACTGATCCATTCCGCACTTCATGGCCATGGAAAATCCTCTCTTGCTCTGCTGGGAAAAAGAAAGATTCTTTGCTTCTTTTAATGAGGGCATGAACCGTATATCCATTTCAGGCGCGATCAGCATGGGAAACAGCCCTGTCGCATAAGGAAGCGGTGCCAGCCCATACAATGCCCGGTCACCTGAGTGCACCTTGAATTTGCCGCGTTCCTCACTTGTGGAAAGCATCATTGCGGCAAGAATATTGCTGGTATATACATCCAGCATTTCCCGTGTATACGGAGCCAGCTTCTGCGGCCGGTTTCCGCTCTCCCAGGTAGTCTCCAGCCATACCACCGGCTCTCCCGGAAGCATATCTGTCCGCTTATTCAGAAGAATTTCCGCATAATCTTCATAAGTCGTCAAAGGAACTTTCCTGCGAAATTCCTCAACAGAAGAAGGGATCTCACCGTGCATGATCTTCTGTCCGAGACCACAGCGGGAATAGCATGCAATCTGCTCTTTCAGCAGACGATACTGGATATCCATATACTCTTCCATAGACAGATCCAGAAAACCGCAGTACTCATCCCAGATTTCTTTTGATGAATACTTTTCCAGTTTTTCCTTAAAACGCACCGCACTCCCTCCTTCCTTTCATACAAATTATTTTCCCGGAAACAGATAAGGAACTTCCTTCCGGTACTGTTCATAGCCTTCCAGATATACGGGAAAGAAATACCTGTCCTGAAACCATGTATAAATCAAATTCAAAAAAGTAAACCATACCGCCGGAAGCACTGCATCCGGAAAAATCATGCCATACCCGATCCCGCACACCAGAAAGCTCCATACACCCGGATGGCGTACCCGACCATAAAGTCCGCTGCGGCAGACAGGAGATTTCCCAGTATCTCCGGTATATTCTCCGGCATCCACCGGGACCGACAGAACCACAATATAAAAAACAATTCCTGCAAGCAGGATCAGTACTCCTGCCGCCAGACGGATTCCGCCGGCACATGTGCTTTCTCTTCCCAAAGCTGCACATGACAGAATCAGAAGCAGAGTGCCCAGGAAAAACCACGGATTTTTTCCGTCCTGTTTTCGTTTCACATGCCTGCATTTCTGATATTCAAATAAAAATAAAAGGCCAAATGCACCGGTACCTGTCAACATCCACAACATTTTTACTCTTTCCTGGTAAATGCAATTCCAACACAGCCTCTTCCTGTATAAATACCGATTACCGGTCCTACAGATTCGATTCTGATCACCGCATGTGGAACTTCTCTCAGAATCCGTTGTTTCATTTCCTCCGCACGCTCGGGTGCAGCTGCATGAAAGACCGTTACGGTCTCATCCGGAATGCCTTCTTTCACAAAACGGGAGACAACCCGTTCCATTCCGTCATTCATTCCTCTGGCCACACCGTAATCGCTCACTAATCCATCTGCAAATAAAAGAAGCGGTTTAATTCCAAGAGCATCTGCAGCAAGTGCCTTAATTGCTCCCACACGACCGCCTTTCCTTGCATTTTTTAAAGACTCCAACACAAAATAGACTCCCATTTTACTCTGCAGTTCTGTAAGTTTCTCCATAATCTGCAAAGCGGAGTCTCCAGCTTCAGCCATCTTCGCCGCTGCACGCACCATCTGTGCCATTCCGTGCGAACACTGCTGCGTATCATATACATAAACAGGTACTGTAAGCCCCTGCCGTTTCACGGTTCCCGCTGCTGCCACCGCTGTCGCATAACAGCCTGACATCCGGGACGTGATCATCAGACAGAGAATCTCATCCGCATCTCTGGCAGCTTCACGAAACGCTCTGACAAAATCTCCGACAGAAGGTCCGGAACTGGTAGGAAGGTTTCCGGCAGCTTCCATTTTACTGTAAAACTCTTCCGCTGTAATCTCTGTCATGTTACGGTATTCCGTATCTCCAAAAATCACTTTATCCGGAATCATTCCAATATGAAGGGCCTTCGCTTCCTCCAGCGGCATATCACAGCCTGTATGAGTAATCAAACGGACTCGTCTGGATTCCATCTGATAATTCCTCCATCTATCCACAAAATCAACATAGGATCATCTCCGGCAGGAAAATCTGCTGCCGAAAATATCATCCCCGCGACATAAAACCAAATTCTTATTGTTTCTTATTATTCTAATACATATTTCGAAATTACGCAACCAAATTGTACGTAAATTCCATGCTTTTGCGGAAGTATTTACAGGAAAAATCATACACTTTTCCGAAAAAGATTACTGACCGTTACTGTTCACAGGAAACATTCCATGAAGTGTTTTCATGCATTTATACCGGAAAATAGCAGGTTGGTTATTTATTATCCGATATACCGGACAGTCATCTTGTCATCCATCAAAAAAAAGTTTATAATTATCGACACAGTGGTTCTTGGAACCATTCAAACAATGTCGCATGAATGATTTGTTTTTTCACAGAATCCCTATTTTTACAAAAAGTCTTTCATATTCTGGAGGAATGATCAATGTCCGAATGGATCAATGGAGAACAGATGCGTATGGGATTTTTATACGCAGCTGAAAATCTTAAGAAACAAAAAGATCTGTTAAATCGTTTAAATGTATTTCCTGTCGCAGACCGCGATACAGGTATCAATATGACCCGTTCCGTAGAACTGACTGCACGCAGCCTTCCACCTGACGGAACCCCTGCTGAAATTCTGGATGAAGCCTATCTGCAGCTTCTGGAGTGTGCCCATGGAAACTCCGGCACGATCCTGACACTGTTTTTTGAAGGTTTTTCAACCGCTCTTCCGGCAGAAAGCAGGATATCCGGACGTGATCTGGCTCTTGCATTTCAAAAAGGTGCACAGACGGCGGAAGCTGCCGTACCCCATCCCATGACCGGTACGATACTCTCTGTTGCCTCTCAAAGCGCGAAAGCCGGCATCTCCATGCTGGATCTCACGGAAGATGCCGGTCTTATTTTCAAAAGAATCACTGACGAAGCGCATGCCGCACTCCTTCTGACTCCGTTTCAGAATCCGATTCTTGGCAGATTTCAGGTGATTGATTCCGGAGCATATGGTTTCTGTCTGGTTCTGGATGGCTTCCTTCAGAGTTTCGCTCCGGAATTATCTATACAAAATTATCCGGAATTTACCCTTCCAGACATGGAAACCATTTCACACGAAGGTACTGCTTCCACAGCAGAAGCTTCTCCGGCAGAACTTCCCCATCGTTACTGCACGGAATTTGTACTGGAGTTCTTCCCTGAGACAGACCATACAGAGTTTGAACGCACCATGAAATCCTTTGGCGAATATTATCTTTGTGCTGCACGTGATACGCTCTGCAAAATTCATATTCACACAAATACACCGCAGCAAATTCTGGAAACTGCTGCCGCATATGGAACCATCCGCTCCCGAAAGATCGACGACATGGCAATGCAGATCAGTACCACAGACATCAGATAATACAGATATTTTCATCCATTACTTTTTTCATATCTTCCGGAAGCTCTGCCTGCAGCTGTATTTTTTCTCCTGTAAAAGGTTGTCTGAAACAGCAGGCAGCTGCATGAAGAGCTGTCCGTTCCATTCGCATATCTTTTCCATACAGCCTGTCCCCCAGAAGCGGATGGCCAATAGAAGCCATATGTACTCTGATCTGGTGTGTACGTCCTGTTTCTATGGAAACCCTTATCAGCGAATAATCTTGAAACACCTGTCGTATTTCATAATGTGTTACTGCCCGGAGTCCCTTTTCAACAGTTTTCATTTTCATCAGGCTCTCCGGATCTTTATTCATATCTGTACAGATCGTGCCTTTTTGCTGTTCCGGTACTCCCTGTACCAGAGCCAGATACTCTTTGCAGAACTCTCCTGAGTTTTTCTGCTCTGATAACCTGGCTGCCGCCACCTGATTCTTGGCAAAGAGAACGATTCCTGAAGTGTCTTTATCCAGTCTCCCCACCGGACGGATCCGGACAGCCATCCCTTTTTCCCGGAAATACCGGGCTGCCATGTTCGCCAGCGAATCTTCATAATGGCCATGTGAAGGGTGAACCACCATCCCTGACGGTTTATCCACCGCCAGAATATCTTCGTCCTCATATAAAATCCGAAGGGTTCCGCAGCCCGACACCAGATGTGCAGATTCCCTGTCTTCGCTCTCCAGAAGGACAGTCACCTGATCTCCCGGCTTCACTGCTGCTGTTACTCTGTATCTCTCTCCATTGACACAGATTCCCTCCTCACGGAATTTTGCCTGACTGATCTGTTTTCTGGAAAGCCCCAGTTCCCTGCGCAGAAATTGTTCCAATATCTCCGGGGTATCCACCACCGCGCTGACGTATTTCTTCATAAACACCCTTTCCATGGCTCCTCTTACATTTCGCGGAAGCCAAACACGCTCTATAACATGTTCGAAAATTTTGACTCCAATCTATCAAAAAGCAATTTTCAAACACATGAAATCCTGTATGCAGCATGGATTTTACTATGACTCTGATACTTGTGTCAACATACTCGAAGACCGTCTTTTCAGTCTATAAGCTCAAAAACCATTTTTTATTCCTGACTATATCTGAAGCAATCTGTATCTTGATGGTACAATGCAGATGTGGGTGGATGCGGAGGATTCCCTAGAGCGTGTTTGAAAATTCATTCAAAAATAAACAAGGGACAAATAACCCTTTTAGAATTATTTGTCCCTATTATTCTTATATTCTTGCACAATCCATTATGATTTTCTGACACATATCATATCCTAACACAGAGCTGTTCAAAGACAATGTATAATTGCCTGCCATTCCCCACTTCTGTTCGGTATAAAAATTATAGTTTGTTCTGCGTCTTTTGTCTGTATCATTTATCATTTTTACAGCGTCCGCTTCTGTCACATTATACAATTTACATATGCGCTGTACTTTTTCCGGCATATTGCCATGTATAAAGACATTTATTACATCATTTCTGTCCTTTAAAATAAAATCTGCATTTCTTCCTATGATTACACAGCTTTCTTTTTCAGCAATTTCCATAATTACGCTTCTTTGTGCTTCATATACCATATCTTCTACTGATTTTCCTGTAATATCACGCCCAGAAAAAGCATAGGCAAACAATCCTTTCTTTGGAGATAATTCAGCCTTTTCCTGAATATACTCCGGCGATAATCCAGACTGTTCTGCAATCTGTCCAATGACATCCTTGTCATAATATGCAACGCCAAGTTTCTTTGCCACTTCTTCACCGATAAGTCGACCACCGCTTCCAAACTCTCTGCTGATCGTAATGATTCTCTTTGCCATAACCGACTCCTCCTTAACTTAAACTTTCCACTTTGTTCTTTCTAATTCTCTTTAAAAATACATATCCTACCAGACACGCAATAATCTCTGTTATTGGAAATGCCCACCAGATCAGGGAAACTCCCATCTGTCCGTTTCTGACAAAAATGGAGAAAATGCCTGCTAGCGGTAATATGACTATTAGCTGTCTGAGCAATGAGATCACAAGTGATTCCATACCACCGTCCAATGCCTGATAAATTCCCTGATATACAACATTGATTCCTGCAAAAATAAAGCTGATAGAAATAATCCTCATCGCTCCGATAAAATATTCTCTGGACTGCCCGGCATTAAATAAAGTTGCAAAAGCAATGATTGGTGTGATCGCATCTCTTAGACCAAAGGCAAGGAACAATACAAACTGCTGAACTTTATAGAATAATCCATATGCGGTCTGTGCCGAAGGACTAAACTTCAAAATCAGATTCATCACATAAACCATGATAGACATAAGTGCCTGTGCAATAATTGCCGGGAGTCCGATGGCATAGATTTCCCTGATAATTCTACCATCTGGTTTCATATACTTTACATCATGCTCAAATTCCCTGTTAAATTTTATATGGAATATAAACAGCAATACTGCAGACGCAACCTGTCCGATTACCGTTGCATAGGCTGCACCTCTCACTCCCATTTCAGGGACAGGTCCGATACCATAAATCATGATTGGATCAAGGATAATATTTACCACTGCGCCCACAACCTGACCTATTGTAGAATAAGGAGAACGCCCTGTTGCCTGTAAAAGTTTTTCAAATAATGAAAAGAAAATAATTCCAAATGAAATGATACAGCATATTCTTAAGTAGCTTATTCCCATTGAAATAACTTCCGTATCAACCGTCTGTGATGAAATATATGCTTTTACTCCAAAAATTCCAAACAGCAAGCATACCACATAAATAATTACTCCAAGAAATAAACTGTTTCCTGCAACCTTCGCTGCTTTTTTTGAATTTCCCTGTCCGAGTGTCCTTGCGAGAAGCGCATTGGTTCCCACACCGGTTCCAATTCCAACTGCTACCATGAGCATCTGAACCGGAAAAACCAGTGTAAGTGCATTAAGTGCTGCTTCACTTCCCACTCGCATATTTCCAACAAAAGCACTATCTACAATGTTGTAAACCGCCTGCAATGCCATAGATAAGATCATGGGGATTCCCATCTGCACCATGAGCTTATTTACCGGCATCTCCTTCATCTTGTTACTTTCTGCCATCTTAACTTAATCCTCCTTTTTAACTGCATTGTATATTTTCATAATGTGCGACAGCAAATGCATGATAAAGAATCCTGCCCGGAGGGCTTTTTTGTATCATAGGAAAATGCAAAGCACTTTCCTATGATACAAAAAAACGTGCAGCCCGGCATTTGCTGGATTTACGCCGCTGGCTACACGCTTTTCTTTTCCTTTAATCCAGATAGTTTCCTACCGGACTTGCATTATATTGTTTCATAATCTTAACCATAATTGAACCATCCGGCTGTACTGTCTCTTCAACTATTTTATACTGTGTATGACTGCGTTCCAGTTTCGCCTTATACTGTTCATATTCTTCATTTACCAGTTTTACCGCATAATCATGTCCGATATCCTCTTTCAGCATAAAATGAAGTGTCTGACAAATACATGCCGCTTTTACCCGTTTCATTTTCTTATTCCTCCATTTCAAAAATAAACGAGCAGCATCTGCGCAACTGGACTTACGCATGAATGCTACTCGTTGTAACTTTATTATAATATTTTTTTCAAATTATTTCAAAGTGAAGTTTTTGAATTTTTTCTATCTGCAGACATATTTATGTACTGTAGCTTTCACAGCTCCGGGTCCGGCAAGCATTTCGCGGAACATGCCTTCGATTTTTTCCCCGACTCCTGCCTGATAAAGATCTGTAAAGAACATGCGCTCATTGGATAGAATCGGCTTCAGCTGATCCGTAAAGGTTTCCGGGCGTCCGACTACAATATCTTTTAGCTGTTCCTGAATTTCTCCGTTCATCGGATCCGGAGCAAGTTCGTATTTGTTTCCCTTGTCATCCACAGCAAGCATATAACGGAGCCATCCGGCAATTCCCAGAGGAATCGCAGTAAGACGGGAAGCATCTCCGTATTTTGCCGCATAGGCTTTGATCGTCTCTCCGAAGCGGATACCTACCATCTGAGATACATCTACAGCCAGACGCAGATTGGTATCTCCCAGATATTCATTTGGAAAACGGTCGTCAAAAAGTTCATCCACAAATGCCTGGGGAGAAAGGATGCCCGGATCAGGAACAACCGGAAGTCCTTCATCGTAAGCCACCATACGGGCCATTTTCATCATATCTTCGTCTGTGTTCAGCATATGGGCAAACAGATCGTATCCCAGAACCACTCCAAGAGGACCGGTCGCAGAATGTACCGGATTCAGGCATACCGTTACTTTCATACGCTCTGCCAGATTCACTGTCTTCCTGTCTGCCAGATAGACGCCAAAGCCTTTTTCCAGTGCAGGACGGCCATTCGGAAAACTGTCCTCAATTACAAGATACTGTGGTTTCTCCGCATTAATAAACGGTGCAATATAGGTTTTCTTTCCAGTGATAACCGGATGCATCTCTTCTACACCCAGATTTTCAAGATCTTCCGCAATCTGTTCACTTGGACGCGGTGTAATCTTATCGATCATCGTCCACGGAAACGCCACGATTTTTTCATCGCTTACATAACTGACAAAGCCTGCATCCACATATCCTGCTTTCTGCCACTCCTCAGTCATGGTCAGCACAGATTCCCGAAGCCTTGCGCCATTCTGGGAACAATTATCCATAGACACCAGTGCCAGGGGATACCCGCCGGCCTGATATCTCTCATAAAGCATGGCAGTCAGCACAGCCATGGCTCCAACCGCTTTATCCGGTCCATTCTGAATATCCGCTTCCACAAAAGGAAACCAGGTACCGTCCGCTTTCTGCAGGGCATATCCTTTTTCGGTAATCGTAAACGATACCAGCTGCAAAGAAGGATTTGCAAAAATCTCTTTCAGTCTGTTCCACTGCCCCGGGTCGGAAGACTGGGCTTTGACCGCTTCTGCCAGAGAACCCAAAACTTTATAATCGCGTGTACCGTCTCCATGCAGAATCACGCTGAGACCCAGATTGTCATATGGTTCATAAATTTTATCTACCACATCATAATCAAAAGTCTCCACGCAGGTAATCCCTCTGTCCATCACCCCTTCTTCCAGAAGCCCATCTGCAATACCGCCGATAAAAATACGGAAAATATTCCCGATACCAAAATGTATCCACTGCGGCTCTCCTTTTGCCTTTTCGGAAACTTCCTCCACATTATATCCGGGAAGGGTGATGCCTGCTTTCTTCCAGGATTCACTGTCTTTGATGCCACCCATTGTTAACTTCATGTAAAAACCTCCTGTTTCCTTTTTCATAACACTTTTTATATTTTCCTGTCCATATTCCTCTTGAATCACAGTTGCAGTCATATAAGAAAATGTCCATAAATGTATAAAAAATTTTAACACACTCTCTTGTTTTTTTAAATAAAAGTATTAAGAAAAAGACAAATTTATGAATTACAAACACCTGGAGGGCTTCCGGTTTCCTGTCAGGAAATCCTGCCGTTCTCCATTTCATAAACAAGAAAACCACAACCTTTTTGATAAAATTTATCATTAAGGTTATGGTTTGAAATTTCATTATGCTTAATCCTTATGAGCATTTCATTATCTACCATCAGTATCTGCTCTGCCTGCTCAATCGTGGCAAGTCATTGCTGCAACAAAAATTCGTCCACCGGACGGATTTTTGCACGCATGGCAAAAAATATGCGTTTTTTTGCCATGCGTAACTGGCTGAAAACCGCATATTTCTGTATAGAGGACGTTATATAATTGTCACAAAATGGGTAAGAGGATGTAACGTCATTGTCACATCTTACATTCAAAAATCACAGTCATCTACAGCATTTTTTAATTCCTTATGTCTTCGAAAGAACATTACTTTCCATTCTGTCTTATTTTCAAAAAAATCTTCATCTATATCTTGAATCTGATGTAACCCAATATGTCTGACTGCCTCAATTGCCGCCTCCCGCTGCGTTCTTTTCTCAGGATAAACCGTTTGGCAGTTTGCTCCATCTATCGTGTCATAACTTCCAAAGCTCTGATTAAAATCCATAATCGGATACAGTGAAACATATTCATTGGTCTGATTATCAACCAAAAGTCCCCAGTTTTCCGGATGTCGATCTATGTTACCAACCAGATAATCCAGTATATTCATTCCATAGTAAGTCTCTTTATCTATCCTCAAACACTCATCTACTACATTCAAGTCATGATTTTGCGCATATATTTCAAATGCCATTTTAGAAACAATAGAATACTGCCTGGAGGTTATTATTTTACTCTCAGTTACTTTTTGCCCATCATAAAAACCTTCTTTATATTTCACCTGTTTAAAATCGAAACACTGACACAATCTACTTGCTAAGAGTTCCTTTTGAACAGCATCATCACCACCATCTTTCAATAAAATAAACTCTTTTTCTCTCCTGATCCAGGCTTTTGGGAAACAGCCTTTTGTAGATAAATCGGGTGCCAGTTCCTGATTTGTAACCTTCATCGGTTTCCCACGCAAAGAAAGTTCTACAACTGCCTCATTCAAAGAGTTATCATATAAATTTATCTTCCGTCATAATCACTGCATCTTTTACTTCCAGATTTCCCTCAGAGACAAAGATTCCGAGACTGCGTCCCTGATAATTATACATTCTGAAACCAAAAGCCACATCGTTGTTTACATAGAGTACGGCGATTGTATCCTGTATATAGAGTGCAAGTTCGTATTCTTTGTCCGTCTCCAGAGTAAGCGGACGCTCCATCTCTACCGCATACGGGAACATCTGTCCTCCCTGTTCATACATTCTAAGTCCGGAACGGAACTGAATTCTGTTGAACTCCGGCTCAAACATCAGATAATATCCGAAGTCAAATTTCTCATCCACCTGCAAAGCAAGGCCAAACCGGGACGGTTCTCCTGTATATTTCAAAGTTGCACGGATACAGCACTGTTCCGGGATTTTCTGCGCAAGCGCAGCCGAATAACCGTATTCCGAGCAGCAGCTGAGGGTGTTATGATCTTTCGTCCATGTTCCGGTCAGCCCTTCTGCATGTATTTCTTCCGACCTGACAAACGCATTGGCTACACTGTCCACCGGGCATACCCCAAGCGTCCCGTCCTCATGCTGCAGGATCTTGTGTACTACAATGGAACCGCCCCAGTTCCAGGTCTGATAGTCCTTTCCAAAATCCTTCCCCGGATCAAAGCCCCATCCGTTTTCTCCCCGGGTCGGATTCCATCCATAAATAAAACGATCCTTTCCATCCGTCCCTGTCTTAGCCGCATAAAAAGCTCTTCCGTCAAAGGTATCCACTCTGGGTTTGAGCCATGGTCCTTTGGGGGACCGACTCATACGATAATAGGTACTGAATCCGTCCGTATAACTGGAATAAACCAGATAATACCAGTCTCCCATCTTGAAGAAGTCCGGACACTCATAAGCTCCCTGATGGGTTCGCGGTGCGTAAAGCGGTCTTCTGTATTCCCAGTGAGCCAGGTCATCTGAGACACAAAGCGCTACACAGCCATTTCTCTCAGTTGCACCATTTTCCCGTGCAGCAAGCAGCATCCACCATTTCTGCTCTTCCTCATTCCAGAATACAAATGGATCTCTCCAGTCCGACATCCTGTAGATTTCTCCGTCTGCTGTAAATTTCTCTTCCGGTATATCTGTCCAGTGTACCAGATCGGTGCTGGTCGCATGTCTTGCCCACTGGGCCTGCGGTTCCTGATCAAACGTGCAGTAAAACATGTGATACAGTCCGTTCACTTTCAGAATGGAACCTGTCCCTCCGTGAATGTTGGTGGGCGTTTCTATGAAATTCCGGTTATCCTCCGAAACAATATGATGCCATCCGTACACGACCATATCCTTCGGCGCATCCGGATTCCAGTTCTTTAAATAATAACCTTCAAACCGTTTTGTTTCATCATTGTAATATGGGATTACATCTCCTGTTTTTGCATACTCCGGTGAGTAAAACAGATTCATTGCTCTTCCTCCTGTCCTTTTTCAGATCATTCATTTGCAACAGAGCCGCCATTACGGCAGCCCTCGCACATTACTTCATCAAGTACCGTGAACACCCAATTAATAATTGGTCAGCTCATAGAACCTATCGAAACCTTTCTGCCTCAGTTCCAGCAGTTCGAAAAGTCCCATAGCATCCATTTTATCAAGGTATGCACGCCATGTGTTATCTGTGATTCCGTCTTTTATGATCTTAGCCTTTACTTGATACCAATATTTTATCACAGAAATAATTTCATTGGAAGTAGAAAACGGGCAATTGGTTGGGGCAGAAGAACCCAAAGGGGCCAGAATAATCAATTTACCACTGTATGTCAAAATACCCCTTTTTCCAACTGCTGTTTTTATAGCGGAAGACTATCTCTTACACACAATACTCCCGAGGATGTCAAGTCATTGCTACAAAAAATATGCGGCTTTTTTGCCATGAAAATGGCTTAAAACCGAATATTTCTGTATAGAGGACGTTATATAATTGTCACAAAGTAGGTGGAGAGGATGTTACGTCATTGTCACACTCTGTATCATTATTATTTTTAGGTTTTAATGTAACTAAAATATCCAAATCCATCGCTGTTGCTAATTTTACCAACATCTCTAATGTTGGATTATATTCCCCACTTTCGAATCTTGATATATTTGTTCTCGAAATTCCTGCTCTCTCTGCCACCTCTGCTTGAGTTAATCCTTTTAACTTTCTTAAATATGTATATTCTCTAACCAATGATTTTCTGACGTTATTTTGTATATATTCTATATTGATTCCACTTTTATAAAACTGGCTATCTTCTTTTTTCTTAACACACAATTTTAGTCAAACCTTCTACATATTCGTAATTATCATCAACCTCAAAAGATATATAATCATTGGGGTCCAAATAAATCTTGCAATCAGGATAAAAATTATTAAATATCAGTTTTATAAATGAATTAAAGCACATTGGTTTTTCAATAAATATTCTACATTCCATTCCGTGTAGTTATTGGGTTTCAATTTGAGCTGCAATCTTACCCTCATGCATGACCTCATATGAGATTTCTGTTCGTCAGACCAGAGATTTGCCCGTGAGTTAGTATGTTCCTCACATCCAGCTTCCTTCAGATTCCATCTCACGATGGACACCCTTGCCTTCGGCTATATCCTTCCCACTACCGGG
>CAMBAL010000059.1 GCA_945864225.1 uncultured Blautia sp.
TGGCGGGCAGATACTCAGCCTGAACGGGAATTATGATCCTGTTCGCAGCGGCCAGCGCATTGACTGTGAGCATCCCCAGGGAGGGCTGGCAGTCGATGAGAATATGGGAGTATTGCCCCTTCAGCGTGTCCAGATATTGCCGCAAGATAGTCTCACGGCTCATGGCATTTACCAGGGATACCTCCATACCGGATAACTGGATGTCCGCAGGCATCAGGTCTACACCCTCTGGGTGGTGCAGGATACCCTCGCCGGGACGAAGCGGCTCATCCATCAAGATACGCCCCATAGCGTCCGACAGCGTAAAGGGCAGCTTGTCCGGCTGAGGATTGCCCAGGCTGATCGTCAGGCTACCTTGCGGGTCTCCGTCGATCAGCAGGACTTTCTTTCCAGCCTGCGCCAAACCGATTCCAAGATTGGCACAGGTAGTGGTTTTGCCAACGCCGCCCTTCTGGTTGGCAATGGCAATGATTTGCGTGTTCATTGACTTCACCTCATTTCTAATTGTTGCTGTTGCTTCTGGAAATAGAAAAAGCCGCCACTCCAAAATAAAAAGTGAAGTGACGGCTCTTTCTATCGCCGGAATACGAGTTCCTGAAATGAAAAAAGCACCCAGTCATTTTATACTGAGTGCTATATCAAATTCATATTCAATTATTCAAATTAGGTCAAACTATGTCAAACTGCCACAGACCAAAACGAGGGAACAAAGGGCTGAAAAGCGACCCCAAAACACCCCAAAAATCGGCTCTCGGTTAACCACTTTGGGCACCACTTGACCCTCTTGTTGCCCTCTTTTTGGCCGGTTAACCACTTGCGGACCACTAAAAATTGGGTGAAAACGGCTCTCGTTTTTCCAAATTTGGTCAAACTATATCAGCCCGTTTAGATATAGTAAAACCCCGGAAAACCTTGATTTTCCGGGGTTTTTGAACCATTTTGATACGGTTTGAACAGCAGATTATCTCTTGCTGAACTGAGGTGCACGACGTGCTGCCTTGAGACCGTATTTCTTACGCTCTTTCATACGTGGATCACGAGTAAGGAATCCAGCTGCTTTGAGAACTGGTCTGTACTCTGCGTCTGCTTCAAGAAGTGCTCTGGAAATACCATGTCTGATGGCACCAGCCTGTCCTGTGTAGCCACCGCCCTTAACGTTAACCAGAACGTCAAATTTGCCTTCGTTTTCAGTTGCAACTAACGGCTGACGAACGATCACTTTGAGGGTCTCTAATCCAAAATATTCATCGATATCTCTTTTATTGATAGTGATTTTACCAGTACCAGGGGTCAGGTAAACTCTTGCGATTGATTTTTTTCTTCTTCCTGTTCCGTAGAATTTTGCGCTAGCCAATGTTTTCTACCTCCTCATTAAAATGTTAAAACTTCCGGTTTCTGAGCTTCATGTTTGTGTTCAGGTCCGGCATAAACGAAAAGTTTCTTGTACATGGTTCTTCCTAAAGGTCCCTTTGGAAGCATGCCCTTCACTGCCAGCTCAACAACCTTCTCCGGTTTCTTTGCTAACATTTCTTTTAATGTGGTTTCTTTCATTCCACCAACATAATCGGAGTGATTGTAGTAGATTTTCTGGTCTAATTTCTTACCAGTTACTTTAATCTTGTCAGCGTTTACTACGATTACATAGTCACCTGTATCAACATGTGGTGTAAACTGAGGTTTATTCTTTCCTCTTAAAACGCTTGCTACACCAGATGCCAGACGGCCAAGTGTGCAGCCTTCTGCGTCAACAACATACCATTTTCTCTCGATTTTATCTGGATTAGCCATATAAGTCTGCATGGTTTTACCTCCTGTTATTTATCAACGATTGTTTGTATAACCGCGGATATCCGCGAATGTAAATAATTCCTGGTGAACAGTGCAAAAATAATAATCGCGGAAATGTCCGAAACCGCTGATAAAAACACCTTTGCCGGGGCTTTGGCTCAGGAGTTTTCGCACTTCGTCACATTGAGTAATTATATTATACCCAATCTTTTCTGTCAACCGTTTTTTCCATCAAAATACAAAAATATTTCTTATCAATATATATAAATGTTTTCCTTCAAAATACAAAATTGTTTTCCCACAAATCGTGACGCACATCTGTCGGAAAGCAATTTCCAAACACACTCTGGAGCAGCTCGTCAATCAAAAAATTCAATTCCCATCAGAGTCAGGCCATGCGCAGGAGCAGTAGGTCCTGCAGCTTCCCTGTCGCATGCCTCCAGAATATCTTTTACACGTTCCGGAGGGTACTGACCGTTTCCCACTTCAATCAGAGTTCCGGCAATGATCCGGACCATATTATACAGAAATCCTTCTCCGGAAACACGAATCGTGACCATATCACCATCTCTCCATACATCGATTCCGGTAATGGTCCGGACAGTCGTCTTCACCTGTGCTTTTGCGCCGCAGAAGCTTGCAAAATCATGTCTGCCGATCAGATAGGACGTCGCTTCGCGCATCTTATCCACATCTAATTTATAATGATAAAAATAGGAATACAGCCGTTCTGTAGGCACCGGGAATTTCCGGTTCAGAATCCGGTATTCGTAAGTTTTTTCACTGTCACAGTAGCGGGGATGAAAATCCGGTTCCACTTCCTCCGAAAGCTGGATACGGATATCCTCCGGCAGCCGCTGATTCAGGGCATAGGAAATCTTTTCCCCCGGAATTCTGGTATTGGTGTCAAACACCGCCACATTTCCCATGGCATGAACACCGGCATCCGTTCTGCTGGCTCCGATGGTCTCAATTTCTTCTCCGAGAAGCTCCGACAAAGTTTCATTTAAAACCCCCTGAATCGTCACTCCATTTGGCTGTGTCTGCCATCCGCAGTAATTCGTGCCGTCATAGGCCACCACAAGTCCGATTCGCTTCATAATAATCCTCCTGAAAAAAAGCTGCAGAATCCCGTATTGCTTCCCAACCATATGAAATGATGATCGAAGAAAAATTTACATACGACATTCTGCAGCTCCACATATTTCTATCTTTCAAAAACAATACCTGTTTTTTCCTGTTCAATGCCTTCTAAATTCCAGCCACACGAAAAGCAATCGCCACAGCCAGATATGCAGCCAGAATTCCATACGCAGCCCGATCCCATGCTGCATACTTCAGCGGTTTCATCTGGGTGCGGTCTTCTCCGCCATGATAGCATCTGGCTTCCATAGCCATAGCCAGGTCATTGGCACGCCGAAAAGCAGAAATAAACAGCGGTACCAGAAGAGGCACCATATTTTTTGCTTTCTGAATCAGATTTCCATTCTCAAAATCAGCTCCTCTGGCAATCTGTGCTTTCATAATCTTATCGGTTTCTTCCAGAAGAATCGGAATAAAACGAAGAGCAATCGACATCATCATGGAAATCTCATGTACCGGTACATGGATTTTATTCAGCGGACGAAGGGCTTTTTCCAGACCATCTGTCAGCTGATTCGGTGTAGTGGTCAACGTCATAATCGATGAGCCGATCACAAGATAGGTCAGTCGAATAGCCATTCTTACAGCCAGCTGAACACCCTCTCTGGTCACCTTCAGAAATCCCAATTTCCAGAGTACTTCTCCCGGTGTCAGGATCATATTAAATACCACTGTGATCATCAGAATCATTACAATTGCCTTCAGCCCTTTGAACATAAACTTCACAGGTACTTTGGACACAGCGATCATGGCAGCAAGAAAAAGTGTTGCCACCGCATATCCTGGCAGTGTGTGAAACAAAAACACAGAAATAATAAATACCATGGTGCCGGCAAGTTTCGTTCTGGGATCCAGTTTATGAAGGACAGAGTTTGCCGGATAGTACTGTCCCAGTGTAATATCTCTAAGCATTTTCCTGACCTCCCGTCACTTCTTCATGAAAAAGAGGAGAATGCATCTCCTTCAGTGCAGACAGGATGCTGCCTCTCGCCTCTTCCACCGTCGTAGCCTCTTCATCCACCGGAAGGCCATGTTCTTTCAGTGCATGCATAATATAAGTAATCTGAGGAGCTGCCAGTCCCATGAACTCCAGTTCCTGATAATGAGCAAACACCGCCTTGGGAGTATCATCAAATACCGCTTCTCCCTGATTCATTACAATCAGCCGTTCCACATATTTTGCAATATCCTCCATACTGTGAGATACCAGAATAATGGTGATTCCTCTCAGTTTATGAAGTTCTGCAATCTGATCCAGAATATCATCCCTGCCCTTCGGATCAAGACCTGCTGTCGGCTCATCCAGGATCAGGATCTTCGGATTCATGGCAAGAACGCCTGCAATGGCGACTCGTTTCTTCTGTCCTCCGGAAAGTTCAAACGGAGATTTTCCATAATTTTTTTCTTTAAATCCAACCTGCTGAAGTGCTTTTCTCGCTTCCACTTCTGCTTCTTCTCTGGTAAGCCCCTGATTCATAGGACCAAAGCATACATCTGACAGCACATCGCTCTCAAACAGCTGATGCTCCGGATACTGGAAAACCAGTCCCACCTCGCTGCGCAGCGCTTTGCGGTTGTATTTTTCTGCCCAGATATCTTCTCCATTGTAGAGAATCGTACCGGACGTTGGCTGAATCAGTGCATTCAGATGCTGGATCAGTGTTGATTTCCCACTGCCCGTATGACCAATGACTCCGATAAACTGTCCATCCGGAATCATCAGATTAATATCTTTCAGGGCATGAATCTCATAAGAGGTTCCCGGGCTGTACGTATAAGTTACATTCTTCAGTTCTATCGACATAAGGCACTCACCAATTCCTCTGTAGTCAGTATTCCTTCCGGAATATCCACACCGGATTTCCGGAGTTCATGGGCCAGCAGTGTTACCTGGGGTACGTCCAGGCGGTATTTTTTCAGTGTATCCACCTGCGAAAAGATTTCTTTTGGCGTTCCCTGCATCACAATTTTTCCTTCATCCATTACATAGACTTTGTCCGCGTGGATCACTTCCTCCATATAATGCGTAATCAGGATAACGGTTACATTTTCCTGCTGATTCAGTTCCCTGACTGCTTTCAGTACTTCCCTTCGTCCATTGGGATCCAGCATGGCAGTAGGTTCATCCAGAACAATGCATTTCGGACGCATAGCCATGATCCCTGCAATTGCCACTCGCTGTTTCTGTCCTCCGGACAGCTTATTCGGTGAATGATGACGATAGGCTGTCATTCCCACCTTCTGCAGACTTTCATCCACACGTTTCCAGATTTTTTCTGTAGGGACTCCCATATTTTCCGGTCCGAACCCCACATCTTCCTCCACCACTGTTCCAATAATCTGATTATCCGGGTTCTGAAAAACCATACCGGCTTTCTGGCGGAGTTTCCAGAGCTCCGGCTCCTCATCTGTTGCCGTTCCGTCTATCCACAGAGTTCCCTCTGAAGGCAAAAGCAGTGCATTCAGATGTTTTGCCAGAGTGGATTTTCCGGAGCCGTTGTGTCCCAGAATTGCCACGAATTCCCCGGCTTCAATGTCCAGGTTTACATCATCAACGGCTCTCTGCGTATCCTGCACATTGCCGTCTTCGTCGTACTTGAGATAGTCAAATCCCAGCTTGAATGCCTTGATAATTCCCATAGTTGTTTTTTCCTCGCGTTGTCAGGCTTCTTCGGTAGCTGCCGGTCCAAAGCCGGTCAACTCGTCGATCAGCGCCCAGATTTCTTCTCTTCCCTGCTTGGTTTCCGCAGAAAAAGGAATCACGACTGTGCCCGGGCGGAGCTTCAGCCCTTCTTTGATCAGTTTCAGATTTTTCTGTATCTGGCTTCGCTTCAGCTTATCCAGCTTGGTGGCTATGATGATCGGTTCATAGCCCTGATGCACGATCCAGTCATACATCATTTTGTCATTGGCAGACGGCTCATGCCGGATGTCAATGAGCAGAAAAACCGCCTTCAGTGTCTTCGATGTATGAAGGTAGTTTTCGATCATCTTTCCCCATTTTTCCTTTTCGGACTGGGAAACTTTGGCGTATCCGTAGCCCGGAAGGTCCACCAGATACATACACTCATTCACATTGTAAAAATTGATTGTCTGTGTCTTCCCCGGCTGTGAACTGGTACGGGCCAGGGATTTACGATTCATCAGACCGTTGATCAGGGAGGATTTCCCCACATTGGATTTGCCGGCAAAAGCCACCTCCGGTCTTCCTGTATCCGGAAGCTTACTGGTAATACCGCACACAATATCTAACGAAACATTTTTGATAACCATATGATTCCTCTCTGTCTTTCGGATAAAATTCTGGCCATACAGCCATTATTGTTCACTCAGTTCTCAGCAGCACGCTTCGCGATGCACAGACATATCTGCTTATTTGCAAAGAGCTTCTTTCAGCACATCACTCATTGTGTCCACAAAGAAAATTTTCAGTCCGTCCACGATTTCTCCATCCATTTCCTGGATATCAGGCTTATTCTCTGCCGGAACAAGAACTTCTTTGATTTTTGCATATTTCGCTGCCAGAAGTTTCTCCTTGAGCCCACCGATCGGCAAAACCCTGCCTCTCAGCGTAATTTCTCCTGTCATCGCCACATCTGCACGGACTTCCCGTCCGATTACCGCAGAAAGCATGGCGGTTGCCATCGTAATACCCGCAGAAGGTCCATCCTTCGGAACCGCACCTTCCGGAATATGTACATGAATGTCATGTTCCTGGAAAAATTCCTGTGAGATTCCATAATCCTGCGCAACGGAACGGATATAGGTGATTCCGGCCTGTGCTGATTCCTTCATCACATCACCAAGCTGACCGGTCAGACGAAGTTCTCCCTTGCCCGGCATCACATTGACTTCGATCTGAAGGGTATCGCCTCCAACCTGTGTCCATGCAAGACCGCGGGCAATTCCCACCTCATCTTTTTTATTGGCCATGAGATAATTATAGCGTTCTTTTCCCAGATAATCCGGAAGATTTCTGGAAGTGACCGTTACCTTTTCTCTGCCGTTCTCCATAATCTCTCTGGCTGTTTTGCGGCAGATCTGACCAATCTTTCTTTCCAGGCTGCGGACTCCGGCCTCTTTTGTATAGTTATTGATGATTTTCCGGAGAGCAGTGCCCTGAATGGTAAGCTGACCTTTCTGAAGACCGTTGATCTCCATCTGCTTGGAAATCAGATGTTCTTTGGCAATGTGAACTTTTTCGTTTTCCGTGTATCCGGAAATTTCGATCACTTCCATACGGTCCAGCAACGGTCTCGGAATCCCCTGCATATCATTGGCTGTCGCAATAAACAGAACCTCTGACAGATCCTGTGCAATTTCTACATAATGATCCTTAAAACTGTTATTCTGTTCCGGATCAAGAACTTCCAGAAGTGCAGATGCCGTATCTCCTTTATGATCACTGCTGGTCTTGTCGATCTCATCCAAAAGCATCAGCGGATTGCTGACTCCTGCCTGTTTCAGAGCTTCGGTAATTCTGCCCGGCATTGCACCCACATAGGTTTTGCGGTGTCCGCGGATCTCGGCTTCATCCCTCACGCCGCCCAGACAGATACGGACATATTTTTTATGGAGAGCCTCTGCTACCGAACGTGCAATGGAGGTCTTTCCAGTACCCGGAGGGCCTACAAGACAAAGAATCGGACTTTTTCCTCCGGAAGTAAGTTTTCGTACGGAAAGAAACTCCATGATACGCTCTTTTACTTCCTTCATGCCGTAATGTCCTTCTTCCAGAATCTTCCACGCTTCTTTCAAATCTGTAGAATCTTCTGTTTTTCTGTTCCACGGAAGTGCCAGAAGAGTCTCAATATAACCGCTCAGCACAGAAGTTTCCGCCATATTGCTGTTCATGCTTTTCAGCCGGTCGATCTCTTTGCTGATTTTTTCTTTTACTTCAGAAGAAGCATCCAGCTGCTCCAGCTGTCTGCGGTATTCCTCAATGGTTCCGGCTGTATGGTCTTCCCCGAGTTCCTCACGGATCAGTTTCATCTGTTCCCGCAGGATATACTCTCTCTGATTCTTGTCAATTCTTCCCTGAAGTTTTTTCTGAAGTTCCTTGCCGACTTTCAAGACTTCACTCTCATTGCTCAGAATGACGCCCAGAACCTCATACTGTTCTTCCAGAGAAATCGCTTCCAGAATTTTCTGTTTGTTCTGATAAGTCAGCGGCAGATTCACCGAAACCTGACTCATCAATTCGGTAATTTCATTTATTTCTAAAATCTGCGCTACCAGATCCTTGCTGATTTTGCCGCTCTCCAGACAATACTGATGAAAAAGCTGGCGAATACTTCTGACCATTGCCTCTTTTTCTGACGGCAGAAGATGCTCTGTTCCCTCTTTTTCAAAAAGAGCCACTTTGCTTTTCAGGCAGGGGGTTTCCTGTACCAGCCCCATAATTTCCGCCCGTTCGATTCCTTCTACAAGAACACGCAGAAGATTCTTGGGCATTTTTACTACCTGCTTGATATACGCAATCGTTCCAATCTGATATAAATCCAGAAGACCGGGCATTTCCGTTTCCGGATCCTTCTGGGTAATCAGAAAAATTTTCTGATCATGCAGCATAGCCTCTTCGATTGCCTTGATGGAGCGTTCCCGGCTGACATCAAAATGTACGATCATATCCGGGAGAATCGTTGTTCCTCTCAGTGCAATCGTCGGCAGTACGCAAATCGGATTTGTCATTTGTCTTCCATCCCTTCATCAGGCTGTTTCCGGTTTTCCTTTTTTGCGGGAACGGGTCGTTTTCCTGCCTGCAGACGGCGCAGGCGCCTCTCCGTGAACGATTTCCGCTTCACCGGTTCCCTCTACCACTTCTCTGGTAATGGTACATTTACGAATCGTGTTATCTGACGGAATTTTGTACATAAGATCCATCAGGGAAGTTTCCATGATGGCACGCAGACCTCTGGCTCCTGTCCTGCGTTCCAGGGATTTCTGTGCAACCAGCTCCAGTGCGTCCTCTTTGAAATCCAGTTCCACGCCATCCAGCTCAAACAGCTTATGATACTGTTTGGTCAGAGAATTCTTCGGTTCTCTCAGAATACGGATCAGTGCTTTTTCATCCAGAGCGTCCAGAGAGACAACCACCGGTACACGTCCGATAAATTCCGGAATCAGACCAAATTTGATAAAGTCTTCCGGCATTACTTCTTTCAGCACTTCGCCGACATTACGTTCTTCCTTCACTGCCACTTCCGCGCCGAAACCGATGGATTTGGTATCCTTGCGCGCCTCAATAATCTTATCGATTCCTTCAAACGCACCGCCGCAGATAAACAGAATATTCGTCGTATCGATCTGAATAAATTCCTGATGCGGATGCTTTCTTCCGCCCTGAGGAGGAACATTGGCAACTGTACCTTCCAGAATCTTCAAAAGCGCCTGCTGCACACCTTCTCCGGAAACATCACGAGTAATGGATGCATTTTCGGATTTTCTTGTAATTTTATCAATTTCATCAATATAAATGATACCGTACTGGGCACGTTCAATATCATAATCTGCTGCCTGAATGATCTTCAGAAGAATATTTTCCACATCTTCACCGACATATCCGGCCTCTGTCAGAGTTGTCGCATCTGCAATGGCAAACGGCACATTCAGCATTCTGGCAAGTGTCTGTGCAAGAAGCGTTTTGCCGGAACCGGTCGGTCCAAGCATCAGAATATTACTTTTCTGAAGTTCCACATCCAGATTGCGGGAAGCTGTCACTCTTTTATAATGATTATAAACTGCTACGGATAATGCCTTTTTCGCCTCATCCTGTCCGATTACATAATCATCCAGAATCGCATGGATTTCCTCTGGTTTCAGCAAATTAATAGAGGAATTATCAAAAACCGGTTCCTGTTCATACATTCCGAATTCTTCTTCCAGAATCTCGGAACAAATCCCCACACATTCATCGCAGATAAAAGAACCATCCGGTCCCGCGATCAGTTTGCGAACCTGATCTTCTGTTTTATGACAAAAGGAGCATCTGACTTTTCCTTCTCTTATCTTTTCTGCCATGGATATTTATTTTCCTTTCTCCCAATCCCTTCAGGATTGATTATTTATATATTAGAAAAACCCTGCCCGGAGGTCTTATCTTGTATAACAGGAAACTGTCAGACACTTTCCTGTTATACAAGATAAGACTCCTGGCTTACAGGAGTCTTATCTTTGGCATTATTTATGCATGACAACACCGTCAATCAAACCGTAAGCTTTTGCTTCTTCTGCGGTCATGTAATTGTCCCGGTCGGTATCCCGTTCTACAACTTCGAATGGCTGACCGGTGTTCTCAGCCAGAATTTCATTCAGCGTTCTCTTGGTCTGGGCGATATGATCTGCTACGATCTGAATCTCAGTCGCCTGTCCCTGCGCACCGCCGGAAGGCTGATGAATCATAATTGTGGAATGCGGAAGTGCAAATCTCTTGCCCTTCGTTCCGCCCGCAAGGAGAAATGCTCCCATGCTGGCAGCCATTCCGAGACAAATGGTGGAAACATCACATTTGATATATTTCATTGTGTCGTAAATCGCCATACCTGCTGTTACAGATCCTCCCGGGCTGTTGATGTAAAGCTGGATATCCTTTCCCGGATCCTCAGCCTCCAGAAAAAGGAGCTGTGCCACAATAATGCTGGCGCTTACATCGTTCACCTCTTCACCAAGAAAAATGATTCTGTCCTTGAGAAGTCTGGAATAAATGTCGTAACTTCTTTCTCCCCTGCTCGTCTGTTCAATGACATAAGGTACCAAACTCATATACATGCCTCCATTCGCTGGCTTCATGCAGTGCTGCCGCATGCAGGGACAGCACTGTCATTAAAATTCAATTAAACTTCTTTTGCTTCCTCAGCAAGGAAAGTAACAGCTTTCTGTACTGCCATATCTTTCTTCATCTGAGTCATTTCTGCTTCTCCAAAGAGTCCTTTCAGCTTGTCAGCTTCCATTTTGTACATTTCAGCCATCTTGGAGATTTCTTCATCTACTTCTTCCTCTGTCGGCTGGATGTTCTCTACTTCTGCGATTTTCTCAAGAACAAGTCTTGTCTGGATTCTCTTAAGAGCCTGCGGCTTGCTGTCCTCGATCATCTTGTCCAGAGTCAGACCTGTATACTGGAAATACTGCTCCAGAGTCAGGCCCTGCTGCTGCATTCTTCTGCCGAAATCATCAACCATCTGACGCGCCTGAGTAAGAACCATAGCATCCGGAATATCCATCTGAGCGTTCTCTACAGCTTTTTCTACTGCTGCGTTTTCTTTTGCACTTGCAGCTTCTTTTTCTTTCTTCTCTGTCAGGTTCTTCTTAACGTCTTCTCTGTATTCTGCAAGAGTATCAAATTCAGATACATCCTGAGCAAAATCATCGTCCAGTTCTGGAAGTTCTTTGGTTTCTACTTTCTTCACATCACACTGGAATACAGCTTCTTTGCCTGCAAGTTCCTTTGCCTGATATTCTTCCGGGAAAGTAACTTTTACTTCTACGTGATCACCGGCTTTTGCGCCAACCAGCTGATCTTCAAATCCAGGAATGAAAGAACCGGAACCAAGGGTCAGAGGATAATCTGTGCCTTTGCCGCCTTCGAATGCAACATCATCAACAAATCCTTCAAAGTCGATTGTGGTGATATCACCATTCTCTGCTCCGCGGTCTTCTACAGTGATGGTTCTGGAGTTTTTCTCCTGTTCTTTTTTGATTTCTGCATCAATATCTTCATCTGTAACAGCAACTTCTGCCTTCGGAACTTCTACACCTTTGTATTCGCCAAGGGTTACTTCCGGTTTTACTGCTACTTCTGCTGTGAAGATGAATGCTTTGCCAGGCTCAGCCTGTGTAACATCGATCTCCGGCTGGGAAACGATCTCAAGATCACATTCTTCCAGAGCTTTGCTGTAGTGTTCCGGAATCAGCGCATTTGCTGCATCTTCCAGAAAGATTCCCTTGCCATACATCTGCTCGATCATTTTTCTTGGAGCTTTTCCTTTACGGAATCCTGGAATGGAAATTCTTCCTTTCGCTTTCTGGTATGCTTTGTCCATTGCCTTATCCAGATCTTCAGCAGAAACTTCGATCGTCAGTTTCGCCATGTTCTTTTCCAGTTTTTCCACCTGTAAACTCATGTTTCGTATTCCTCCTTAAAATATCAGGTTATTTCTTCTATATTTATAAATATTGGTATATCTTTGCCTGTTTCGTTCCTGTCAGGCATACATCTCTCTCCTGAAAGAGATATAATTACAGTCATTATGGTAGTATAGCACAATCATTTCAAAAAAGCCAGCGTTTTTTCACTGGAAAAGCCGTATTTTTACTACGGGCGATTGCATCAGCCATCAGCGCACATAAACAACAGATGCCGCAATTTCTTCCGCTTTTTCTTCTCCGCACAGCTGAACGATCAGGGAAAGTGCAAAATCAATGGCAGTTCCCAGTCCCCGGCTGGTCGTTACATTTCCATCCACAGCCACAGCCTCTTCTGTGGTCACGGCTCCGGTAAGCTTCTCCATAAAAGATGGATAGGAAGTTGCCTTTCTGCCTTCCAGGAATCCAAGCTGGGCAAATACACTCGGTGCTGCACAGATGGCTGCAACCTTTCCGCCTTTGTGATAAAAATCTGTCAGAAGATCTGTCAGCGGCCGATATACTCCCAGATATTTCGTTCCGGGCATTCCTCCGGGAAGTACCAGCATATCCGCATCTGAAAAATCTGTTTCTGTAAAAATCCGGTCTGTCAGCATGGAAATCCCATGGGATGTCTGCACTTCTCTGGTGTCTTTGATGGAAACTGTCTGAATATCAATTCCGGCACGGCGCATCAGGTCCACAACCGTCAGTCCTTCAATATCTTCAAATCCATCTGCAAGAAAAATATATACTTTGCTCATTTTATCCTCCTGTCAGTGTTCATCAGGCGCTGTATTCTTCATACGCAGCGACCAGCAGCCGTCACTTTTTGAATAATTATAACATTACACTTTCTTTTTTACAACAAAATAGATATACTGACTTTGTACATAAAAATAGATATGCTGACTTTTTTCACACAAAAATATATACTGACTTTGTACACAAAAATATATACTGACTTTGTACACAAAACAGGAAATATGAAAGATGATATGAAAAGGAGAAAATTATGGAAATCGAACGAAAATTCCTGATTCAAAAAGAAAACCTGCCTGACCTGTCTGCATATTCCTTTCACCAGATCGAACAGGGATATCTCTGCACCGAACCGGTGGTACGCATCCGGCGTCAGGATGACGAATATTATCTCACCTATAAATCCAAAGGTCTTCTTGCAAGAGAAGAATATAATCTGCCTCTTACAAAAGACGCCTACGAACATCTCTGCCCCAAAGCAGACGGTATTGTCATTTCCAAAACCCGTTATCTCATTCCCGAGAAAAATGATCTCACCATCGAACTGGATGTATTTCACGGTGTCTATGAAGGCCTTCTTCTTGCGGAAGTAGAGTTTTCTTCCGAAGAAGCTGCACAAAACTATATACCTCCGGCATGGTTCGGCGAAGAAGTCACCTACTCCACCAGATACCATAACAGTAATATGAGCAAAGGGGTGATTCCCCCGGTTGAATAAACCGGGATATCACCCCTTCGGATTCTTTTTCTTTTTGGAACAGATATGACTTTTAAACTGTTTTTTTCTTTCTTTTCCAAAACATCTATGTTTTTTTCGTCTGCGATATTTATGAACAGGATCCCATGTGCCCTCAAACAATCGTTTTTCCAGCCGCTTACTGTAACAAACCGGAAATATCCCCAGAATCCTACCCAGAATACGCAGGATTTTTCTGTCACTCTTATCCAGGCGCATGGACATTTCCAGCATTTTCTGTATGATCAAAACCAATTGCCCGCCCTCCTTGCGCTTCCAGTCTGAAACCAGTTTAGCACATTCTGTTCTTTCACACAATTTAATTTTCTTTTTTCTACCGGATTTTCTTTTTAAGCCGGATTATAATCGTTTTCCTTTTTCCGCACAGGCGATCAGCGCTTCAAAAACAGCACTTCTCATGCCTTCTCTTTCCAGAGTGCGAACCCCTTCGATGGTGGTTCCTGCCGGAGAAGTCACCATATCCTTCAGTTCTCCCGGATGCATGCCTGTTTCCAGTACCATTCTGGCACTTCCCAGAACTGCCTGTGCAGCAAAAGAATATGCCTGCTTTCTCGGCATCCCCAAAGCCACCGCAGCATCTGCCATTGCTTCCATAAACATAAAAGCAAAGGCAGGGGAACAGCCGCTGACAGCTCCGACAGCATCCATCAGACGTTCCGGAACAAATTCTGTTCGGCCAAAGCTCTCTGTAATCTCCCGAATCTGTTCTTTCTCCTCTTCTGTCACCCGGTCATTCACACAGGCACCAGTCATTCCCTCTCCCACCTGTGCAGGAGTATTCGGCATGAGGCGAACAATTTTCAACGGTTTTCCACATTTTTCTTCCAGCCACTCCAGTGTTTTTCCCGGTGCAATGCCGACGATCATATGCTCAGTGGTCAAATCATCCCTGATCTCTGTCAGCACTTCTTCATAAAACTGAGGTTTCACGGCAAGTACAATGATACCGGCTTTTCTTACAACCTCACGATTGTCGAGCGTTGTCTCAACTCCAAGTTTCTCTCTGCTCCGTCTGGAACCTTCCTCTGTCAGATTCGAAACAATGATTTCTTCCTTTTTGAAAATTCCTTTTTTCAAAATACCGCCGATCATGGCAGACCCCATATTTCCGCATCCGATAAATCCTATTTTCACAATAATCATCCTCTCTTTTTATACAGCAGTTCCGTCTCACAACTGCGCTGCAGCTCAGTTTTTGAAACAAAATACTATAATAGTTTCTTTTTATAATGTAAGGCATCCGACTTGATAATGCAATGGAAAAATAATTGATGGTTTTATAAAATTACTTTTTTACGTTACATATACCAGAGTGTGTTTGAAAAACGCTTTCCGACAGATGTGTGTCACAATTTGTGGAAAAGCAATTTTCAAACGCGCTCTAATCAAAACAATCTCAACCCCAAGAATATCTGAGGGGTTGAGATTGTTTTAATCAATATTTTCAAAGATTTCCCGCAGCTGAACAGATACCGAAGGCATCGCTTTCAAAGTAATAACTGTTTCAGCATTGTAGTGTTCGTCTGTAGTATCATCTTCTAAAATATAAGAAGCAACGAGGGTGTAGCCTCCATTTTCTAAATAGTAAATTTCAATAGAACGTTCCTGCGGAGAAATAATCCAGTATTCATCCACACCTATCTGAGCATATTTATCTTTTTTTACTGTCCTATCCTTCAAAGCAGTAGCAGGGCTTAATGTTTCTACAATCAGCCGCGGAACCCCATGATAACCATTCTTCTTAATCTGTTTACGATCACAGATCAGCATAACATCTGGTATCACATATTCATCTTCTGATAAATATAAATCAAGAT
>CAMBAL010000060.1 GCA_945864225.1 uncultured Blautia sp.
ATTGAATTTTCAAGGTTCAACACACCGTATCGGTGTGGGAAGTTTTAGTTATTAATTTATAGTAACGACTGCGTAACCTTACATTTGCTTTATCTGCATATTTGATTACATCATCTGTGTTACCTTTCTGCCTTGCTTTTAGCTCCTTAGACTTGTGACCTACCATTCCTTTACAGATTCCTCCTGCCGCTTCTGTCAGCAATTGTCTTAAATGACTGTTTCCTGCTTTGGACAGTCCGGTTCTTTTTGTTTTTGCTCCACTTGAATTCTCTCCTGGTGCAAGTCCCAGGTAAGCTGCATAAATATTTCCTTTTGCAAATCTTTTAAAGTCGCCTGTTTCCACAATCAGCGATAATGCTGTATGTGTCTTGATTCCAAGAAAACATCCAAGTTTCTTCACTTTTTCTGCATACTTCTCCTGAGATGCCAATTCTTCAATTCTCTGGTCTAGTCTTTCAATTTTCGATACCTGCTCTTCATAGGAAGTCATATATTCATTCAACACTTCTCTGTACAGGGCCGAAAGTTCCAGCTTTTTTAGCCATTTCCAATGAGCAATTGTCCATTTCCCTTGAGCATAATGATGTCCGTGACGCAAACAGAATGCATTAATCTGTTGCTTTATCTTCTTTAATGCTGTTTTATGATCATCTCTCATTCGTATATATTCTTTTATGGAATCATCATCTTCTGTTGGAACATATACTGCATGGTAACCTCCATAAGATAAACACTGTGCTATCATTCTTGCATCTCTGGCATCTGTTTTTATACGAATCCCCTGTGGTGTCAGCATAGTAGTTGGTGCTAAAATCACACATTTCACATTTGCTGCAGTTAATTGATTATACAAAGAATATCCCAGACATCCTGCCTCATATCCACATTGAATATCATACTGATTATCTACACCAAGTTTCATCTTTAAGCTTTCAATAAACATCAAAATATTTTTATAATCTGGTGTAACATCAATTGTCGCAAAAATCCTATCATCTTCTCCAATAATTGGCTCCATTGCGCATAAAGTGTAATTTGTACTATGGACATCCATCCCGATTCGTATTATTCTTTTCATATAAGTGGCCTCCTTTTGTATGCGGTAATCCCTGTTACCATTAATCTCTCAATTAACAGTTTACAGGTAAATCCACGAATCTACAAATGTGAGGTCACTTCATATTATCTATTAATGCGATTACCGGCTATACGCATCTGCTCGAGATGAATATGGACAATAAGGAGAAAATGCGGAATTATATAGAGAAGATCAGATATTCAAGTGATTTCCTTCTTTCTCTTATAAATAATGTGCTGGAGATGTCCCGTATTGAGAGCGGGAAGATGGAGCTTGACGAAACGCTCTGGAGTGTGGATCAGCTCAACAATACGATCAGCTCGGTGTTTGATGAACAGATCAGACAGAAAAAGCTGAAGTTTATAAGTAAAATAAATGTTACGCATCCGGATATAATCTGTGATGAGCTCAAGCTTAAACAGGTATACCTTAATATAATAAGTAATGCGATCAAATACACGCCGGAAGGCGGCAGCATCACAATGGAGCTGGACGAACTTCCATGCGACAGGCAAGGGTTCGGGCTCTACCGCTGTGTTGTATCGGATACGGGTATCGGAATGTCAGAAGAGTATCTGTCGCATATATTTGAAGCATTCACCCGTGAAAACAGTTCAACCGAAAGTAGAACCGTCGGTTCTGGTCTCGGAATGGCGATCGTTAAAAATCTGGTTGATTTCATGGGCGGAAGATGGTGTCATCTGTGTCCATATGGTTAATGAGGCTGATGCAGATTATTATGATATGATTCTGATGGATATCCAGATGCCCAATATGAATGGATATGATGCAACTAGAAAGATCCGTGAGCTTGGCGGGGAAAAAGCGGAAATTCCTATCGTGGCGATGACAGCCAACGCCTTTGAGGCAGACAGGAAAAATGCTTATGCAGCCGGTATGAACGGGCATATTGCGAAGCCAATCGAGATACCTGAGCTTATGGAGGCACTGACTAGATTTTTAGGATAGGGGCAGATGATGTTCCTGTCCTTTTCCCTTTTATATAGAAGAAACTATTCCCTAATAGATGTAATTGTCCCGGAGAGGTAACCGGGATTATAGGAAAAAACTATATCTGGTATAGAAGTAATTTTTTATGAAAAAAAGTTGGAAAAGTTTTCTAAAAATGACCACCATGTGACAACTGGTATGTATAATAAAGAAAAGTTAGTTAAATATAGCGACCTGACGTATGGGGATGAGTACAAGATGAAGAAAAAACAAACATTTATTATTGAAGTTGTTGATACGCAGGACAGTACCTGGCAGGGCAGGGTGAGCTGGGTCAACGGTCAGAAGCAGCAGACTTTCAGAAGTGTGATGGAGCTGCTCCGCCTGGTAGATTCTGTGGTAGGTGAAAATGAAAAAGGTTTTATCGAAAGAAAGACCTTCTAAATATTTTATACAGGGATTGGGAATATGAAAAAAATAAAGCTACAATTGTTTGGAAACTTTTGTTTGCAGTCAGACAAAGGGACGTTGAGCGAAGATATGATTTCTTCCAATCAGCTGATCAGACTGCTGGCATATATGTTGATTTACCGTGATAAGGTTCAGACACATCAGAAACTGATTGAGATCTTCTGGGACAATGATTCCAGAAATCCTAAAGGGTCACTGAAAAATCTGGTCTATCGACTGAGGAATACACTGAAGGTACTAGGGGATGATGAATACATCTGTACACATGCTGAAGCATATCAGTGGAATCCGGAAATCGAAGTGGAGACAGATTATGAGCAGTGGGAAAAGAAGTTGTCAGAGTTGAGGGGTTTAAAAGATGAGATTCAAAAAGAAAAGCTCTGTACACAGATCGTTTCCACATATAATGGAAATGTTTCCAATCGTATCGCGAATGAGTCGTGGATCCTGTCAAGAGTTATGGGATATCAGTCACAGTACCTTGACACTGTAAAAGTCTTATGTGCCCTGCTGGAACAGCAGAAGCGCTGGGCTGAGATCGAGACTTACAGCAGTCAGGTCATGAAAGTAGATTCACTCGATGAGGATATACAGATCATGTTCCTTCGAAGCCTATACGGACAGAACAAATACGATCTGGCTATGCTGCACTATGAAAAAGTCAACAAAATGTTCTATGAGAGCATGGGAAATTATTATCCGGAAAAGCTACGGGCCGAATTCCAGAAGCTTCTCACTGAGAACAGTGACAGTATAACAGACGCTGAAGAACTGCAAAAAGATTTATCGACACAGGAAGAGACAAAAGGTGCATTCTTCACTGACTATCAGGTATTCCGTCAGATCTACAGGATGGAATCAAGAAGGTTAAAGAGGTTTGGGATGGCAGAATATGTTATGTTCCTGACCTTAAGAAGAAAAAATAAGATCTTCGAAGGAACGGCAGTTGATCCGGTCCTGGAAAAGGGAATGTCTTTACTGGAAAAGCAGCTACGCAGTTCACTCCGCATCGGAGATGTGGTGACCCGGTATAGCGTTACACAGTTTATCGTATTGCTTCCGGCGTGCTCTTATGAATCAGGAATCAAGGTTGGGGAGCGCATAGAGAGGCAATTTCGGGACACATTAAATAAAATGAGGCTGGAACTCAAGGTAGAGCTGCAGGAGCTTTCGGCCTATGAATGTGAGTGACAACAGAATGACAGAAGAAAAAAGAAAAAGCAGATTTTATCCGCTGAACGGTATCCG
Source organism: uncultured Blautia sp. (assembly GCA_945864225.1). Taxonomy (GTDB): domain Bacteria; phylum Bacillota; class Clostridia; order Lachnospirales; family Lachnospiraceae; genus Blautia_A. The sequence goes on from CAMBAL010000060.1 coordinate 3,749, forward strand.
GGTCTGTATCGATCGGGAGGGCGAGACGCTGGCAGGCAGGATGTACAGCAAAATGACAGACGACGTTATGGAGTTTGAAAGTACAAGCAAGATGCTTCTCGAAGCGGACATGCTCTTCGATGAAAAAGGATATCCACAGCGATTTATGGAGGCGAGAAGCTTTCGGGAAAAGGAAACTACAAGCGCAAGTTACCGACTTCCTGAAGAAATCGTTCCTGACCATGTGATATGGGAACAGCAGGGAAAATGTTGTACGATAGACATTATCGTCGAGTCCAGAAGAAAGGCAGGATGGCAGGGAACGGTATGTATGCCGGACAGAAGCCATGTCCGGGAGTTTAAAAGCGAGCTGGAGATGCTGAAGATCATGGAAGTGATGATTGAAATGCAACAGAAGTCAGCAAGCTGACAAAGTATTTTTTAAACAGAAATAAATGGAATTGTTCAACATAACATATAAAAGAAAATGAGAAAGGAAGGATGAAGGGTCAATGAAAAAGATAAAACATTTACGAACAATCTTTTGGGCTTTTCTGATGATTATGGCTCTGGGACTTCCACTGACACTGCAAAAGGATGTTCTTGCAGCAGAAGAGGGAAGCATCACAGTTAAGCTGAATAATCTGGACACTCCAAAGAATGATGTTGGATTTATCGCATACCGCGTAGGTAACTGGAGCGGATCAGAAGGAAAATGGGCACTGGATGACAGTCTTAAGGATACAGGAGTGGAGCTTGATAAACTGGAATATGCAACCGATTGGGACAGCGCAGCACTGAAGCTTGCTTCCGCAAAAGGACTTGAAAAAATCGATTCCGTATCCGGAAAGACAGATGAATCCGGCACAATGAAATTATCAGAACTTCCATGGGGCATGTACCTGCTGGTACAGAACAGCGGTGAGAGCGAGTACGGAACGGTTTCCCCATTCCTGGCAGCTATTCCTTATGTAACAGATGGCGGCCGCAAGAGTGATCTCACGGTAGAGCCAAAAGCCCAGGCTCCTGTAAAAGAAGCGGATGGAAGAATTGAGGTTACAAAGAAAACCGGATATATGGATCCTGAAGCACTCGAGGTGGTTGATCTGATTCCGGCAGATGCAGTTTATTACGTGGGAATCTTCCAGGATAAGGCAGGAAAGGTTCCATACGGAACGGATTACATCAAAGAGATCCACATGAAGGGTATCGGCACAGGTACAGCAGTGTTTGAGAATCTTCAGGAAGGAACTTATTACATCTTTGAGACAGACAGCAATGGCAATGCATATATTGTAGATGAAGTTCAGGCAGATGCACCATACACATGGGTATGCCAGCTTGAGAATGGAAGCAGTCAGGAAGTTACATTGGATGGTAAGGCAGAGACACCGGCAGGATCTGTTGTATTTTACAATCTGTATTACGACCTTCCAAGCGGATTCTTCTATCAGGGTTCCATCAATATTGAAAAGAAAGTTATCGTTGATGGAAAACAGAAAACTGTTTCAGATACATTCTATGCCGGAGTCTTCCGAGACAAAGAAGGAACAGATCTGTATCAGAATATAGAGCTGGTTCAGAATGGTACAGTAACAGTAAATGTTCCTCTCGGCGGAGAATCAGGTGATGAAACAATTACCTATTATGTATATGAGACGGACAAAGATGGCAATCTCATCGACAAAGACAGTTTTGGCTATGTTGTTAGCGGCGAGGGAAAAGCCAAAGTTGAACAGGGTAAGATGAACACTGATATTTCAATTACAAATACGAAGAAATCAAGATCCGGCGGATCCGGTGATTCCGGAGATAAGAGAGATTCCGATGGATCTGATAAGAAGTCCAACGGGGTTAAAACAGGAGATAACACACCGATCGTGTTCTATATAGGAATCCTTGCAGCAGCACTTGCAGTGATTCTCGTTCTTGTCGGTAATCGTTACCTGAAGGGAAGAAAAAGACATGAGTAATAGAGAAGAAAAGGATCTGTTGAAAAAGCTGAGCCGGCAGGATCTTCTGGAGATGCTGATCGAATCGGAAAAGCATGTCGAACAGCTGGAAAAAGAGCTGGAAGAAGCAAAAGAGAAGCTTAGTGATCGCAGGATCATGATCGAGAATTCCGGTTCCATTGCAGAGGCGGCACTGAAGCTCAGTGGTATCTTCGAAGCAGCACAGGCTGCGGCGGATCAGTATCTTGAAAACATTGGGGTACCGGCCGGAGGAAGACCGGCATCCGGAAGGGAAGAAGAATGAAAAACAGACAGACACCGCCGATACCTCCACTTGAAGATCTTGAAGAAGAGCTTAAGAGGATAAAATATCAGAAGAGATACGGGCGAATGCTTCGCAGCACAGTGTACACACTGGTGATCGTGGCGGCGATTGCAGTACTGATCGCGGTTCTGGTGTTCCCGGTACTACGTATCCATGGTTCTTCCATGACGCCGAATCTTACAGATGGAAATATCGTAATATCTCTTAAGAATTCCGGCTATGAAGTAGGAGACTGTATCGCATTCTATTATAACAATAAGATCCTGGTAAAAAGGGTTATCGCCCGCTCGGGAGAATGGGTGGACATCGACGAAGACGGTTACGTATATGTCGACGGAGAGAAGCTTGATGAACCTTATGTAGGGGATCATGCACTTGGTGAATGTGACATCACACTTCCCTATCAGGTTCCGGAAGGAAGGGTGTTTGTCATGGGAGATCATAGAAGCGTTTCTGTAGACAGCCGTAGTACCAGCGTAGGGTGCGTTTCGGATGAACAGATCGTTGGAAAATTGTTGTTAAGAGTCTGGCCGTTAAATGAGTTTGGCCCGGTTCATTAGTAAATTCAGGAAAAGGAGGGAATCCAAATGGGAAAAGCGTTTCTTAAGAATACTGCCGATCTTCTGCAGAAAAAACATAAGCGGAAACAGTGGCAGAAGATTATGATTTCCTTATCTCTGGTGGTAGCACTGCTTACCAGTTGCCTGCTGATTCATCCGGCAATCACAATGTCGCGTCAAGCAACCTGCGGCCAGGAGGAACATACACATACAGAGAAATGCTACGAGAAAAAGCTGATCTGTAACAAAGAGGAGCAGAGTATATCGGAAAGCTCTGAAACTGAAGGTGAGGAATCAGTTGAGGCGCACACTCATTCAGATGCATGCTATGAAAATGTTCTGATCTGTGGTAAGCAGGAGCATACTCATTCAGAAGCATGTTATCCAAAAGAGGAAGAGAAGAAAGAAGAAGTTGCAGCCAATACCGAAGAAGAGAAATCCGAAGATAAGGATGTAAAATCCGAGGATCAAGAAGATAAAGCTGAAGAAAAGACAGAAGACACAGAAAAAGCAGAGGCACGTACACTGAAAGTCGATCAGGCAGACTACACTGTAGAGGTTGACTGTCCGGCAGAAGCTAATATCCCGAAGGATGCAAAGCTTAATGTACGTGAGATCAAAACTGGAACTGCTGAATATAACGGCTACTATGAGAAAGCTCAGAAAGCTGTAGCGAGCGGTGATGAAACAGATATCTCCTTCGCAAGATTCTTTGATATCTCCTTCGAGGTAGATGGAAAAGAGATCGAGCCGGAAGCTAAGGTTGAAGTAAAGATTACTTATGATGACAAGGTAGAAGTACCTGAAAAAGGAAAAGTTAAATCTGTCCATTTCGGCAATAAGACAGAAGTTCTGGATGTCAAGACAAATGAAAAAAACGGAAAAATGGATGAAGTAAAATTTGATGCTGACAGCTTTTCCGTGTATGCGATTGTGGGGACGGAGACGATAACTACACAGGTTATCACTGCTAAGGGTGAGACATATACGATTGAAGTTACATATGGACCGGAAGCTGGGATTCCTAAGGATGCTGTTCTTGAAGCAACGGAGGTAAAAGAAGAATCTGAGGCCTATAAGGAATACAGCGAAAAGGCTTTGGCAGCTATTACAGAAGATGAGAACACCGAAATCGCTTCGGCTATATTCTTCGATATTAGCATTATTGCAAACGGAGAGAAGGTTGAACCAAAAGCAAGTGTTGATGTAAAGATTTCATATGACAATCCAATTGATGTTGGTATTGGTGATGAAATAAAGCAGGTACATTTTGCTTCTACCGGGACAGAGGTAATTGAGGTAGAGACCGGAAAGAACACAGATGGTGAGATAACAGAAGTTCTGTTTGCACAAGGCAGCTTTTCTATCACGGGAACAGTTGTAACAACTGTAAGCAATGGCTGGCCGACAGATACTGGTTATTATGCGCTGATTGTCAAAGCTGCTGATGAGAGTAAGTACTTTGCAGTTGGCAAGTCTGGTGATTTGACAGAAGTAACTTATGATGAAAGTACTGGGAAAGTTACATTTAAAGATATTTCTGACTCGGATGACCTGATTGATTATGAGTGGGAATATACAAATAGTAGTAGGAATAATAGACAGTTATCCAATGGAAGCACATATATTGATCCAAGTAATGAACAAGGTATAAGTACTACTGCAACGTCTCTCTCGATTAGTGAAAGTCACCTTACTGCAACCGTAACTTCTGGATACTGGTGGAGTCCTATTACAACGACCTACTATCTTACGGCTAATGGTGGAACATTAAAAGTTGGTGGTAGTAGTACCGCTTCAGATTCTAAAGTGGCAACAGTTTTCTTTGCTAATGAATTTGATGCAGGTGGAAATGGTGGGGGTGGTTCAGCAAGCGATAGCGATGATGTAGATTTGGGGGCGCCTGCATCCGAAAAAACATTGACGGACAATGGTGATGGAACATATAATCTATCGTTAAGTGTTACTGGAAAGTCAGAAGCTCAGTCATCAAGAACCAAAGTAGATGTTGTGATTATATTTGACCGTTCTGGAAGTATGCAGTATAAAAAGAATACTACTGATGAGATTGATTATGGCTCTGACCGTAGAGATTATATTGCAATAGAAGCAACAAAAAAGTTGGTTGATACATTAATGAAAAATAATACTACAGAATATCCCGACACAGTTCATATGTCAATTGTAGAGTTTAATAATACCGCTAAAACTATTTTACAAGATTCTAATAATATAGAATCTATAAAGAATAAAATAAGTGGTTTAACGGCTGTAGATTCTACAGGAACTAACTGGGAATCTGCATTATCTACTGCAAGACAGATTACTGCTCGAGATGGTGCAACAAAGTATGTAATATTTGTTTCTGATGGCAATCCGACATTTTATTCAACAGATGCTGGAAATAACGACTGGAGCGATAAGTATGGAGCATATGGAACTGGTTCGGATACAAACTCGACTAATGTTAGACGTTCATATGATGCAGCGAAGGATGACACTAGGGCGATAGTAAAAGCAGGGGAAAGTTTCTATACTGTTGCTGTGTTTGGAAATGTTGATCGGATGAGCAATCTGACAGCATATGCATATTCTGGAAATGATATTGGAACATATCCTTCGGGGCATTACCAGGAAGCAGATGACTCTGATACATTGACAAAAGCTTTTGAATCCATTGTTGATGATATTCAGAAGAATTTTACTTATACAGACGTTAGTATTAATGATGGAATAACTGACTTGACATCGACAGCTTCATTAGTTGGCACCGCCGATGGCTTCAGATATATAATAACTGATGCGGAAAGTAAGCAAGTTCAAGTGCCTGATTCAATAAAAACTGCATATTACGATGCTGTACAGGGAAAAGTTATATGGCCGCTTGGAGATAACTACAAACTTCAAAATGGGTATAAGTACACTGTAAGTTTTACAGTATGGCCGAAACAGCAAGCTTATGATATTATTGCAGCTTTAGAAAACAGCCTTATTACTTTTGGGGATGATAATGCAACTGTTAATGGACAAAAGGTTGATTGGAGTCAATTTGTTATAAATGATGATGAGACATATTCACTATTGACTAATACTGGTGCAAATGTTACGTACCGTCAAATAAAAACAACAAATGGTGTTGAAGGTGAACCATCGGATTTAAAGGAGACGCCAATTACGGAGGCTCCGTCAATAAAGTTGGTTGATACTGAAATTACAATCAAGAAAGTTTGGAATGATAGTGCATATAATAATAACAGACCTGATTCGATTAATCTGAAAGTGCTATGTGACAATGGAGAATATAAAACGGTTACATTAACTGGACTTAAAACAGATTCAGAATGGACGACTACTTTTTCGATTGCACCGGGACTTAATGTTGATGGGAAAATACTTGAATCAGGTCATGACTATACGGTAGTCGAACGAGATGACTATAGATATAACTTCGTAACCGAAACAATTCATCCTATGCTGATTGATTCTGCAACGAATATTACATATGGCGGTGATGGTGATGCGTATTTAACAGCTATAAATACGCTGCGTGGTGGTATCAATATCAGTAAAAAAGTTGTTTCGCCTGATGGTGCTGATATCAGTAGTTCTGATTCGGAGAAAGATAAGGAATTTACCTTTACACTATCAAGTCTAGAATTACCTGATGATATGACGCTTGCTGATCTTGACTCAAGCTACACATCGAATGGTGAGTATGTTGTTTGGGCTCAGTTGATTGGTGCGGATGGCAACAATGTTGACGGATCCTATCAGATTGGTCAGGGAGATAGATTTGTTCTGAAACCTGGTCAGACGTTGCGTTTAACAAATATGCCGGTTGGAACAAAATACAGCTTCACTGAAACTAAGCAGGAAGGATATACTCTGGATTCTATTACTGAAGAAAAGCGTACTACTCCGGATCCCGCTAGCCCAGCAACTGTTAGTACTGCAGGCGGTACAGTTGAAGGAAACACAAATTACTATTATGTGTTCTCCAATAAGCGAGATGCTTTCAATGTTAATCTTGTGAAAGTTGAGACAGGAAACACAGATACTAAGCTGCAAGGCGCTGAATTTGTTCTTTACAATGAAGATGGGAAAACATTTGCAAAAGATTCAGATGGTAATTACGTCGGAACAGAAAGAACAGTTGGAGAAAAGACAATATATTTTGTGACAAGTGATGAGAACGGTAAAATTTCACTCGGTTCATTGAATGATGGAACATATATTCTTCAGGAAATTAAAGCACCGACTGGATACAATATCATGACGGAGAACCTGCCGTTAACTGTTGCACCTACAGAAGTATATATCACTAAGAATGGTCAGAAAATCTCAGGAACTGTAAGTGACAATGGAAAGACATATACACTTATGGTAGAGAACAGTGCAGGTGTTGAACTCCCGCATACCGGTGGATCCGGAACATTACCTTATACATTAGGCGGATTGATGTTAACGATAACCGCTTTGATGTACGGCTTCGTATCGAGGCGCAGAAGAGAAAGGAGGTTAAGATAAATGCCTCTGTACTCGACGAAAATACTGAGCGCCGAGAAACGAAACCAATAGAAAATTTACTTAAGATCCAAATGCTTTAAGTGTTGTCATCACCAGTAAATAAGATTTATTTGGTGATGACACATAAAAAGCAGGTAACCTGGTCACTGGGTTAAGTGGTAGCCAGCTGTGGCTCACAGGATATGTGATAACAGCTCAATAATCGATGAAGTTAGTGCTCTTCTACATAATTAAGAGAGTAATTATCAACTCAATATATCTAGAGGTAAAGTTGATAACAAAGAGTGACTTCAATCGGAAAAATCTAGCTTAAAAAGCAAAGAAAGGAAAGTAAAATTATGAAAAAAATTAAAAAGATCTTCGCTCTGCTGATTGCTATGGTAATGGTACTTGGTATGAGCACAGCGGTATTTGCTGCACAGTCTGAAGGTACTACTGCAAGTATCCAGATTACCACAGATGCAACTCTCGAAGGCGCAACTGCTAACACTTACAATGCGTATAAGATTTTTGATGCAACATATGATAGTCTGACAGGAACTAACAACCAGGCTGCTAAGGATCCGACTTATAGTCCGGACGACGCTGCAGTCGCTTATTTCATGAAGACAGGTAACCCTTGGATTTCTACAGTTCAGGGTATGACCAATTACTTCACCGTTAAAGCTGCTGCTGATAATTCTGGTTATACTGTAGAGCTTAAGGAAGGCGTTGCTGATTCAGCAGATACTGCCAAGGCTATCGCTACTGCTCTTAAGACTGCTCTTTCTTCTCTTACACTTACCGGTGATTATACTGGTATTCCTGTAACAGCTGGTGGAGCTGCTGTAAATGTTCAGCCCGGTTACTATCTGATTGCTTCCGATACAGCAACAAATCTTCAGCTGATCACAACTAACGTTACAATAGTTGAAAAGAACGAGTATGTTCATGATGAGAAAATTGCTGAAACAGCTTCTGTAAGCATTGGTGAAAGCGCAACCTACTATGTAAAAGTATTCATTCCGGCAAATGTTAACACAACACTTCCGGTTGTTGTACATGATGTTCTGCCTGAACAGCTGAGCTTTAATAATGATGTAAAGGTTTCTGTTAGTACAACTGATCCTGCAGCAGATGCTACTACCGATGCAGCAAAGAGAGCTGCTTATGCGGCACTTACCTATTCTGAATTAGGTGATGCGTATACTGTAAAGACTTCTGATATGTCAGATACTACTTGCACTTTCGAAATCTCCATCAATACAACTAGCCTCAAGGGCAACTACATTGTATTCAAATACAGTGCTGAGCTTCTTGCAACAGCAGCTTCTGACACTGGATATGTTAACCGTGAGTATACTACGTATTCTGATTACAAAACAACTCCTTCTACGCCTGAAGTAAAGACTTATGATTTTAATATTAAGAAGGTTGATTCTCAGGAAACGCAGCTTACTGGTGCTGAATTCGAACTGAGGAATGCAGCTGGTACTGCATATGAGTTCTTTGCAGTAACTGGTGGTTATAAGAAAGTTGATACCAAAGATGCTACAACAGTGGATGCAACAAAAGTAACCAAACTTGCAGCTGGAAACATCAATATCGCTGGTCTTGGTGCAGGTACTTATAACCTTGTTGAGACTAAAGCTCCTACTGGATTCAATCAGCTGGATGCTCCAGTTATTATCACTATTGCTGATGACGGCACTATCACCGCTACTTATAAGGAAGAGACTCTTACAAACGTTAGCGATCTGTTCACAATTGAGAACCAGGCTGGTTCCGTACTTCCGTCCACCGGTGGCATCGGTACCACAATCTTCTACATCATCGGTGCAATCCTTGTAATCGGTGCTGGCGTTGTTCTGGTAACCCGCCGTCGCATGAATGCAAACTAAGTAGAAGCGACTAAAATAAAAACAGTGGTTTAAATCAGGTAATCCACCTGAACCGACCATACTGAATTAACAAATGAACCCCAACATAAAGGGAGCCTGGACATCAGGCCAGGCTCCCAGGGGAAATCATTTACCTACACAATCACATAGCATAGACCGGAGCCAAAACTACAGATTGAACACCCAATCCACGTTTTGTTCCGACAACTGCTATTACAGAGTATGTAGTTGAAGATACTCCAACTGCTCTTGATATTAATGCGTCTAGTGTAGTTGTAAAAGTTGGTAATACTACTTTAAATTCAGATAAAACCTACACTGCATTATATGATTCTCCATCTTCGGTTACTATAACATATTCTGCAACAGTACTGGAGACGCAACAGAAAATGCAACGAATGCTGCAAAAGTTAAATATAATGGCAAAGAATTAGATGGCGGAACAACAACTACAGAAACATATTATTTTGATATTGTAAAAGATAATGATAAAGATGAAGTATTAACAGGTGCAGAATTCAAACTTTATGATGCGTTAACTGGCGGAAATGAAATTCCTGTTGTTAAGATTGATGATGGTGTTTATCGTGTAGCAGAAGCAAATGAAACAGGAGTAGCTATCGAAGCAGGTCAGGCACGAATTAAGGGTCTTGATGGAACAAAGACATATTATCTTGAAGAGACAACAGCTCCAGTTGGATATAATATTCTCACAAGTCGTGTTGCAGTAGCAATTAATAATAGTGACAATACAGCAACTGTAGAAAATGATCAGGATGTTACAAAATATGTAAGTGGTGGTGTTGAAATCGTGAACCAGCGTGGTGCTGAGCTTCCATCCACAGGTGGCATCGGTACAACAATCTTCTACGTAATCGGTGCAATCCTTGTGATCGGTGCCGGAATCGTTCTGGTAACCCGCAGAAGAATGTATCATAACTCATAATATGTCTATCTGAATCATCCATAGGAGGAGCGGCATTAATGCCGCCCTCCGGGGGTGATCGTCTGATTTATATGAGGATCTGTATCCATTAGTATAATTCGTTCTTGTTAATGGATAGAGATGTTCATATCGAACAGATGCATAAGATAAAAATAATTATGAACATGGCAGAATGGAGATTCCATTGTCGCGGCATTTGGATATACCGAGATAAATCGGTATATTTTTATCGTATAGGAAACCTTGTTCTAATATGGTAGAATAGTTGCGTGGGAATCCGTTGCCACAGAAGTTTGTTTAACAGGGGCATGAATTTATGAACTGGATGAAAAAAAATTGGACAACAATTCTTCTGGTCTGTATCTTATTGCTGGGAGTGGGGATATTTGCATATCCGACCTTCAGCGATTACTGGAACTCGTTTCATCAGAGTCAGGCAGTGACAAGCTACGTTGAGAATGTAGCAAATCTGGATACGGAACAGTATGAGGCATTGTGGAATGAGGCAGTGGCTTATAATAAGAAGCTGGCAAAGAACGGTATCCAGTGGAATATGACCGATGAAGAAAAAGCAGAATACAATAAGTATCTGGCAGTGGATGATTCCGGAATCATGGGATACATCGATATTCCGGTGATTGACTGTTCTCTGCCGATCTACCACGGTACTGATGAATCCGTACTTCAGGTTGCGATTGGGCATATTGAAGGCTCCTCACTCCCGGTCGGAGGAGAGGGAAGTCATTGTGTGATATCCGGTCACCGTGGTCTGCCTTCCGCCAGATTATTTACCGATCTTGATAAGCTTGTTGAGGGAGATATATTTATTCTCCATACACTGGATGCGACACTGACTTACGAGGTCGATCAGATCCGTATCGTAGAGCCGACAGACCTTTCCGATCTGCAGATCGAAGGAGGTAAGGACTACTGTACATTAGTGACCTGTACACCATACGGAATCAATACACATCGGCTTTTGGTGCGTGGACATCGGATCGAGAATCAGAATGCTACAGACATTCGTGTCAGTGCAGATGCAACCCAGGTGGATCCTGTGCAGGTTGCACCATTTATCGCAACACCGATCCTGATCGTACTTCTGATCTGGGTATTTGTCGGAGGCAGGAGAAAACGCTAGTATACTGTAAGCGATGAATAATACACCGCCTACCATACTTCTAAATTTAATAAAAGCAGTAAACGACTCCCGTTTACTATCAATTCCTCTGCTACACATCCGGCAGGGGAATTCTTTTTTCCGGAACATTAGATTCCACATCAATTAGCCCTAAGCATTGCTCCTTTATAAATTCACTCCATGGCATCAACTGCTCTATACCGTAAACGGTGAATAGCCGGTACCGTGTCGCTTGCTAGTTTTTGTGAGATAATTA
>CAMBAL010000061.1 GCA_945864225.1 uncultured Blautia sp.
GAATCGTATGTGTTTCACTGTTTAGTTATCAAGGTTTTCTGTCTTGCGACAGCTTTTATACTTTATCACATCTTTTTTTCTTTGTCAAGAACTTTTTCAAGTTTTTTAAAAGTTTTTTCGATGCATTTTCTTTTGTTGTTTTCAGCAACTCGTTTAGTATATCATATATCGAATCGCTTGTCAACAAGTTTTTAAGTTTTTTTCAAACTTAAAACGGAGAAGGAGGGATTTGAACCCTCGCGCCGCGTAAACGACCTATACCCTTAGCAGGGGCACCTCTTCGGCCTCTTGAGTACTTCTCCAGACTCCGAACTTCATAATTCCTTATTTAATTCGAATGCGCATTTCCACAGCGCATGGATTATTATAACTAAGAAAACCCGTCTTGTCAACGGGTTTTCTAATGTTTTTTTATTTATTTTTGATTTTATTTCTGATTATTCTTCCCATCCACCATTTTCCTGGATTGTTTTTTCGATTCTTTTCTTTACTTCTGCTGCTATTTCCACTGATTTCATATCTTTATATTCTTCATATAACAGTGGCTCCAGAAAATGTACCTGTACCGTCAATGGTTTAATTGATCCTGTATCAAAAGACTTATAGGAATCAATCAATGCAACTGGAACAATTGGACATTTTGCTTTTATAGCAGCCTTAAAGCTTCCACCTTTAAATTCCTGCGGATGATTTCCATTTTTACTTCTCGTCCCTTCCGCAAAGATGAGATAATTTCTTCCCTCTTTTACTTCTTTGGTTACATTCATGATTACCTGCATAGACTGTCTGATATCTTCCCTGTCTATGATATAAGCTTTCATACAGGCAAATACCTGTTTTAAAAATGGAATATCGGCTACTTCTTTTTTGGCCACTACAGAAAATGGCACAGGACATACTGCAAGAATGGCCAGCACATCATATAAACCCTGGTGATTCGGATAGAACATAAATCCATTCTCTTTGGGTATATTTTCTACACCATGAGCGTCAATAATGAGATTTCCTCCCTTATTCGCACGGTCATCAATGTATTTCAACAGAGAATACCTCTCCTCTTCCGTATATCGGTCCACATGTGACGCATACCAGCAAAGCTTGATCCATCCATATGGAACAAACAGGAGATTTCTCAATACCATCATAATAATTCTTTTCATTTCATTATCCCCCCGCTTCCAGAACAGAATCAGCTCAGCTTGCCGGCAATTTTATCCTCATATCCCGGATTCTTTTTGGTAAATGTCTCGTATTCTTTTACATAATTTTTGTATGTATTGGTAGTCATAAATTTTGCATAATCCGAAGCCGCCTGTTTTCGCATATCATCGGTCACTTTTGAAGATGGCAGAATGTAATATCTGCCATCTTCCTTGTCCGTCATATACGTATTGATACAGGGATAGGACTGACTGTTTTCAAGCTGCATATCATATGTCACATAGACATATGTGTATTTATCATTTTCCGATAACACATCACATTCTTTGATTTCCACATCTTTCAGATTATGCGCGTCAAAATATCTGATTGTAGCGTCTATTTCTTTCTGAAGAGATTCCTCCGTATCTTTTTTTGCACCGTAACAGTCTTTGATTTTTTTCTGATTTCCATTTGCATAAGCCTTAATCAGTGACCTGGCAACGCCCTCCGGCGATTTATGACTGACTCCACAGCTCCTGAGTCCAAAAATCAGAGCCAGAAAAACAATCAGGACAACGGCGCCTATGATAATATACCGCTTATATCCCATTATCTTTTTCATGACTGTTCAGCTTCCCCTTCTGTATCCTGTACGGCCGGTTCCTTTGGCTGTTCTTCATCCTTCTTCTCGCGGACTTTCGCGAAACTTGCTACTTTGACACCATCGGAAAGATTGATCAGTTTTACTCCTGAGGTAATTCTTCCAAGAATGGAAATTTCCGCACAGGATATCCGGATAATAATACCTTCCGTTGTGATGATCATGATTTCATTTTCTTCGCTGACAGCCTTTGTGCCGATTACATTTCCTGTCTTTTCTGTAATCTTATAGCACTTCACGCCTTTACCGCCGCGGTTCTGACAGGTAAATTCACCCATGGAAGTACGTTTGCCCATACCATTTTCGGAAACAACCAGAAGATAATCTCCCTGAGAATTCAGCTGCATTCCCACAACTTCATCTCCATCCTCAAGATTGATTCCTCTTACACCCATGGAAACTCTTCCCGTCGTTCTCACGTCAGTTTCTTTAAACCGGATGCACATTCCGTCTTTTGTTACAAGAAGAACATCTTTCTTATTGTCCGTACATTTTACCTCAATCAGTTCATCATCGTCCCGCAGTGCAATTGCTGCAAGTCCGGTTTTGCGCACATTGACATAATCCTGAACCGGTGTTTTCTTCACAAGACCGTTTCTGGTTGCCATCATAAGATATTTGCCTTCTTCAAATTTATTCAGCGCAATTACAGCTGTAATTCTTTCTCCAGGCATAAGCTGAAGCAGATTGATAATTGCCGTTCCTCTGGCTGTTCTGCCTGCCTCCGGAATCTCATACGCTTTGAGACGATATACTCTTCCTGTATTGGTAAAGAACATCAGATAATGATGTGTTGTTGTCATCATCAGTTCTTCTATGAAGTCATCCTCCAGTGTCTGCATTCCTTTGACGCCTCTGCCTCCTCGTCCCTGACTTCTGAAATTATCTACTGTCATTCTCTTGATATAGCCCAGTCTTGTCATGGCAATGACGGTATTTTCTCTTGGAATCATATCTTCTGTAGTAATATCAGAATCATCATAACCGATGGCTGTTCTTCTTTCATCGCCATATTTCTCGGCAATCTGCAGAATTTCTTCGCGGATTACACGAAGAAGGAGATTTCTGTCTGCAAGAATCGCTGTTAATTTACGGATTTTTTCCATCAATTCCGCATATTCCGCTTCCAGCTTCTCCCGTTCCAAACCGGTCAGCGCACGAAGACGCATATCTACAATTGCCTGTGCCTGAACATCTGTCAGTTCAAAACGATTCATCAATTCTTCTTTTGCAGCCTGAACATTTCTGGAATTGCGGATAATCCGGATAACTTCATCAATATTATCCAGGGCTTTCAAAAGTCCTTCCAGAATATGAGCACGTTCCTGCGCTTTGTTTAGATCATATCTGGTTCTTCTGGTAACGACCTCTTCCTGATGTTCCAGATAATATTTCAGCATGTCCAAAAGACTCAGCACCTTCGGTTCCAGTCTGCCTCCTCTGGAAACAAGACAAAGCATAATCACACCGAATGTATCCTGAAGCTGCGTATGTTTATAGAGCTGATTCAAAACCACATTGGCATTGGCATCTTTACGCAGATCAATACAGATCCGCATGCCTTCTCTGCTGGAATGATCATTCAGATCTGTGATACCATCTATCTTCTTGTCGCGGACAAGCTCGGCAATTTTTTCGATCAGCCTGGCTTTATTAACCAGATACGGAAGTTCTGTTACAATAATGCGCGATTTGCCGTTTGGCAGCGTCTCAATGTTGGTCACCGCACGCACACGGATTTTTCCACGGCCTGTACGGTAAGCTTCCTCAATTCCTCTTGTTCCGAGAATTGTAGCTCCTGTAGGAAAATCCGGTCCTTTTACAATTTCCAGAATTTCATCTATGGATGTTTCACGCTGTTCTTCAACGATATTATCAATAATTTTTACAACTGCCTTTATGACTTCCCGAAGATTATGCGGAGGAATGTTGGTTGCCATACCTACTGCAATACCTGAAGTACCGTTTACCAGAAGGTTCGGATAACGGGAAGGAAGTACAACCGGTTCCCGTTCTGTTTCATCAAAGTTCGGCTGGAAATCTACTGTATCTTTGTTGATGTCCGCAAGCATCTCCATGGAGATCTTACTCAGTCTTGCTTCTGTGTATCGCATGGCGGCAGCACCGTCTCCATCCACAGAGCCAAAATTTCCGTGGCCGTCTACCAGCGGATATCTGGTAGACCACTCCTGTGCCATATTAACCAGTGCTCCGTATATGGAACTGTCACCATGGGGATGATATTTACCCATGGTATCACCGACAATACGGGCACATTTACGATGAGGTTTATCCGGTCCATTGTTCAGCTCGATCATAGAATAAAGAACTCGACGCTGAACCGGTTTCAGACCGTCTCTTACGTCCGGCAGAGCCCTGGATGCAATAACACTCATGGCATAATCTATATAAGATCTTTCCATGGTTTTCTGCAGGTCTACCTCATGGACTTTATCAAAAATATTATCTTCCATTATGCTCTCCCCTTATTCGGATCAGATATCCAGATTTTCTACAAATCTTGCATTCTCTTCAATAAATTCACGTCTCGGTTCTACTTTATCACCCATAAGGGTCGTAAATGTAAGATCCAGTTCTGATGTGGTAGATTCGTCCATCACAACCTTCAGAAGAATTCGTTTTTCCGGATCCATTGTTGTTTCCCACAGCTGTTCTGCATCCATTTCTCCAAGACCTTTATACCGCTGTATCTTATTGTTGTTATCACGGCCAATCTCGCTGAGGATCTTATTCAATTCCGCATCATCATAGGCATACCATATTTTTTTATTTTTCTCTATTTTATAAAGAGGCGGCTGCGCAAGATATACATATCCCTGCTTGATCAGCTCCGGCATGAAACGATACAGGAATGTCAAAAGCAGCGTAGCAATATGAGCACCGTCCACATCGGCATCTGTCATAATGATAATCTTATGATAGCGCAGCTTGGAAATATCAAAATCTTCGTGAATACCTGTTCCAAATGCGGTGATCATAGCCTTAATTTCATTATTTCCATAAATTCTGTCAAGACGTGCCTTTTCTACGTTAAGAATCTTACCTCTCAGAGGAAGGATTGCCTGTGTCGCACGATTTCTCGCAGTCTTGGCAGAGCCACCCGCAGAATCTCCCTCTACGATATAAATTTCACAATTTGACGGATCCTTGTCAGAACAGTCAGCAAGTTTGCCCGGAAGCGCCATACTGTCCAGTGCGGATTTTCTTCTGGTCAATTCACGGGCTTTGCGTGCTGCCTCCCTGGCTCTCTGTGCAAGAACCGATTTCTCAACGATTACTTTTGCTACCGACGGATTCTGTTCAAGAAAAATCTCCAGTTGTCTGCTAACCACATTATCTACCGCACCTCTGGCCTCACTGTTGCCAAGTTTCTGCTTGGTCTGACCCTCAAACTGCGGTTCCTCGATTTTTACACTGACAATAGCTGTAAGTCCTTCACGGATATCTTCACCGGTAAGGTTTGGCTCACTGTCTCTGAGCAGTTTATTTTTTCTCGCATAATCGTTAAAAGTCTTGGTAATCGCATTGCGGAAACCTATAATATGAGTTCCGCCTTCCGGTGTATTAATGTTATTTACAAATCCATAGCAGTTCTCTGTATAAGAGTCGTTATGCTGCATGGCAACTTCAACTGAAACGCCGTCCTTTTCTCCTTCACAGTAAATGATTTCCGGATACAGAGCTTCTTTGCTCTTATTCAGGTAAGTAACAAATTCCCTGATACCGCCTTCATAATGGAAAATCTTCTCTCTTTCCATTCCCTCACGGGTATCCTTGAGACTGATCTTCAGACCTCTGGTGAGAAATGCCATCTCCCGGAGACGCTGTTTCAGAATATCATAATCATATATGGTATCCTCAAATATTTCTTTGTCCGGAAGGAACATAACAGTGGTTCCTGACTTATCCTGTTCACAGGTTCCGCAGACTTCCAGCGG
Source organism: uncultured Blautia sp. (assembly GCA_945864225.1). Lineage (GTDB taxonomy): Bacteria > Bacillota > Clostridia > Lachnospirales > Lachnospiraceae > Blautia_A. The sequence goes on from CAMBAL010000061.1 coordinate 5,764, forward strand.
ATACATGGTATGTCCCCTCTCATATCTCTGTTTATATACCTTGCCTTCTTTATAGATTATAACTTCCAGCCATTCAGAAAGAGCATTTACAACAGATGCTCCAACTCCGTGAAGTCCTCCGGAGACTTTATAACCTCCACCGCCAAATTTGCCGCCTGCATGAAGGATGGTAAATACAACTTCTACAGCCGGCAGACCTGCTTTATGATTGATTCCTACAGGGATTCCCCGTCCATTATCAATAACTGTTATAGAATTATCAGGATTAATGATCACCTGGATTTCCGTACAAAATCCAGCCAATGCTTCATCTACTGCATTGTCTACGATTTCATACACAAGATGATGAAGTCCGCGGCTGGATGTGCTTCCAATATACATTCCCGGTCTTTTGCGCACGGCTTCCAGTCCCTCCAGAATCTGGATCTGATCGGCGCCGTACTCTGTATTTTCTACGCCCATTTGATTCCTCCTGTTATTTTCCATATATTGAACACTGCTTCACTGTTTCTCTTTTTCTCTTTTCACAAAACAGTTTCCGCAAATGTAAAGCACTATGATTGCGTATAAGTACGCCATACACGGACACACTTATACTAATTTATTATAACACAAAAACCCTGTGTTTTCCATTAAAAAAGTAGGAATTCCTTATATTTTCTACATTTCCCTTAATATAAAAAAGTACTCCCCATACGGAAAGTACTTCTGGAAATTCATTTTGTTATTCAATTTTTCTGTATCATATACTGATAGATTTCTCTCTTCGTTACACCACGATCCTTCGCCACAAGTTTCATGGCTTCTTTTCGCTGGATTCCCTGCTTCTCGTAAATTTCCATATGTTCTTCTATGGAGATTTCCTCCCAGGACTGTCTTGCCTCCTGTTCTATTTCACTGCGGCTGCGTCCTTCAATCACAAGCACACATTCGCCAAGCGGCTTTTCTTTTTCATAATAAATCAACAGATCTTCGATGGTCGTACGGAACGCAGTTTCATGTTTTTTTGTCAGCTCCCGGCACAAAGTCATCCTTCTGTTTCCAAGAGTCCCTCTTAATTCCTCCAGTGTACGGACCAGTCTGTGAGGTGCCTCATAAAGAATAATTGTTCTTGTTTCTCCGGCAAGCTCCTCCAGAATCTCTTTTCGTTCTTTTTTATCTGCCGGAAGAAAAGCCTCAAAAGCAAAACGTCTGGTCGGAAGCCCTGACAGCGTCAATGCTGTTATACATGCAGAGGGGCCCGGAAGAGAAGTCACTTCAATTCCGGCCTCCACACACATGGCTGCCAGTTCTTCTCCCGGATCTGAAATTCCAGGTGTTCCGGCGTCGGTGATCAGTGCGATATTCTGTCCCTGCTGCATTTTTTCTATAAGAACATATGCCTTGTCAATTTTATTATACTCATGATAACTTGTCATAGGCGTCTTAATATCAAAATGATTCAGAAGTTTTATACTGTTGCGGGTATCTTCTGCTGCGATAAGATCCACTTCTTTCAGCGTCCTAAGCACACGCAGCGTGATATCTTCCAGATTTCCTATGGGTGTTGCACACAAATATAATTTTCCGCTCATTTCTCTCTCCTTCTGCTGCCCAGAATTTTATAATAACCAACCATTATCATACCATTCCGTAAATATCCAGAATCGATTTTGTATATTCTCCCGGCTTCTCGTAGACGATCAGCGGCCGTTCCACGGTAATTCTGGAATTTCCGCCTTTCAGGGCTTCGATCAGTACCATGTTCGGCTCTCTGTCTATGTAGGGATATACAAGCTGCATTCTTTTTGGCTCCAGCTTGTATTTTGTCAGAACATTCATGATTTCCGTAAGCCGGAACGGTCTGTGGACCATATAAAACCGGCCTCTGTCTTTCAAAACTTTTGCCGCCTGACTCACCACATCTTCCAGCGTACACAAAACTTCATGGCGTGCAATTGCTTTTGGCATATCAGGATTACGCAGTCCATGGGCTCCGATCATGTAGGGCGGGTTACAGGTAACTACATGAAAAGAAGCTGCTCCAAAAATTTCAGCAGCCTCCTTGATATCTCCCTGCACAATCCCTATCTCTGAGTCCAGTCCATTATACGCAACACTTCGTTCTGCCATCCGGGCACATTCTTCCTGGATTTCCAGACCTGTAAAATGATCACCTTCTGTTCTGGCACGGAGCAGGATGGGTATAATGCCGGTACCGGTTCCCATGTCCAGTACCGTCTCACCCTTTTTTACCCTGGCAAAACCGGAAAGCAATACAGCATCCATTCCAAAACAGAATTTCTTCGGATCCTGTATGACAAAATAACCATTCTGCAGATCATCTACACGCTCACCCTGTTTTACCAAATCATTTCTCATTTAGTTTGGAGTCTCCTCCCTTATCTTCCAGATTCTTCAGTTCCTTCATTTCCTGTTCGGAAACTTTTATTTTTTTCTTACGCGGACGGAATTTCAGTTCGCTTACCGGATATTCCTGAATTTCCTTTTCGTCATTGACCTCCACGATTACTTTGACTCTCTGACGAAGAACATTCACACTCTGCACATTTCCCTGAAGTCCGTCAGGAAGTGTGACAGCATCACCAAGTCCCGGAAGTTTCTTGTTCAGTTCCTCATAAGTTTCCTGTTCATTTTTCAGACAGCACATCAGTCTTCCGCATACACCGGAAATTTTCGTCTGATTCAGTGACAGATTCTGTTCTTTGGCCATTTTGATGGATACCGGTGCAAATTCTGATAAATACGTATGGCAGCAGAGACATCTGCCGCAGATGCCAATTCCTCCAAGAATCTTCGTCTCATCACGGACTCCGATCTGGCGAAGTTCAATCCTCGTCTTAAAGATAGATGCAAGATCCTTTACCAGCTGACGAAAATCAATTCGTCCGTCTGCTGTAAAATAAAACAATACTTTATTGTTATCAAAGGTATATTCCGCATCGATCAGTTTCATTTCCAGACCATGTTCCCGGATTTTCTTCTGACAGATTTTGAATGCTTCTTTTTCTTTCTTACGGTTATTGGCTTCTCTTTCATCGTCCTCTCTGGTTGCTACACGAAGAACTTCCTTAAGCGGATGTACAACTTCCTCATCCGGAATTTCCTTCGTTCCAAGAACAACTCTTCCGTATTCCACACCACGGGCAGTCTCCACGATCACATGGTCACCCGGTTTCATGTTATATCCCTTCGGATTAAAATAATAAATCTTTCCTACATTTCGAAATCTTATGCCTACTACTTTTGTCATGTTATTTCTCCCTGATTGTCAGGAACAGAAGCTCCAATGCAAGCTCAAAATTGACATTCGCCCGCAGTCGGACTTTCGTCTTGGCAATGGCATCCAGAATCTTTTCCAGATTCTCATAAGAACGCTGGCTGGCCTGTTCCTTGATAAAATTAATTTCCTGCTTAAATACCAGATTATCGATTTCTCTGGTTGCCTTAAACATCAATACATCACGGAACCAGAACTGGAAAATATCCAGATAGTCATTGATGTTATGTTTTTCTTCAGAAAGCTTCTTAATCTCATCTGCAAGTTCATATACTTCCATCTTGTTGGCGTATTTCAGAAGTTTAAGAGCATTCTGGGTCATATTGGAAAATTCTTCTGATGTAGCAGCTTCTCTTGCCCTTCCTATACTTCCCTGTGCAAAAGAAGCATCTATTTCCGCCTGATAATCCGGAACATGAAGATGTTCCATCAGGTATTTCTTCACAAGACTGTCATCTACCACTTTCAGATCCAGACGCACGCATCGGGACTGAATAGTCGGAAGCAATGCATCCACGTTCTGCGTCAGAAGCATGATCACTGCATATTCCGGAGGTTCTTCGATTGTCTTGAGAAGTGCATTCTGAGCCTGCGGCGTCATCAGATCCGCATCCGGAATAATATAGATCTTATGAGGACTGTAATAAGGCTTGACTGCCACATCATGTATCACCTGTTCACGAATCTCATCAATGGTAATGGTTCCGGGCTTCTCATGATTTACCATAATAATATCGGGATGATTCTTTCCAATTGCCTTTTTACATGATTCACACTTCTGACAGGGCTCTGTACCTCCCGCTTCACACTGAAGTGTCATTGCAAAGGTTGTTGCCAGAAGTTTCTTACCGGAACCAGCTCCTCCTGTAAATATATAAGAATGAGACACTTTCCCTGTCTGCATGGCATTCTTCAGATGCCTGATAATCTCTTCATGTCCAATAATATTGTTAAAACCAATCATTAAGAATCACCTCACTTATATTCGTATTTGTATTATATCATAAATATTTTTCTTATTGTACAGATTTTATATATTTTACTATTTCTTCGACACAAATATCCAGATTCTCATTTTCAAACCTTTTCCGGATTCCTGCCCTGTAAATATTTTCTTCGGAAAAATCCTCTTCATCCGCCAGAAATCGTCTGCACATTTCCGCATATTTCGGATGATCCTGTGTTTTTTCTCTGGCAAGTGCCCGGGTCAGACGTTCCCCTGTCTCTACCTGAATATAAACAGGAATTACCGCTTCCTCGCCATAGTATTCTCTCATTTTTACAAAGGACTCCAGTGTCCCTATTCCCAGATAATCGGATTTTTCCAGATCTGCCTGGCCGTCATCTGCTGTAAAATAAGTCCAAAGCCCATGTACGGTATGATATTCTCTTTTTTCAATAACAAGTCCCTGACTCTCCAGTTCCGCCAGTTTCCTGTCATCTGTAAAAAAATACTCTCTTCCGTTTTTTTCCCCGTCTCTGATCGGCCGGGTTGTATACAAGATCAGTTTCTTAAGGGAAAGTTCCTGATTTCCTATAAGCCGGGAATAAATCTTATCTTTGCCGGCTGCACTCTTTCCCATAATGTAAAAAATTTTTCCCACAGTTACTCTCCAACAATACAAATGGTTTTATTAGTATAATCACTGAGTCCCTGTAAATCAAGACCCTGATCCATGTATAATCTCATATTTTTGACAAATTGTCCAGTAATCTGTTCTCCCGGAACCAGAATCGGAATTCCAGGGGGATAAAGATATACAAATTCCGCGGATACTCTGCCAATACTTTCTTCCAGCGGGCATCTTTTCATCGGAGCTTCCATTGCATCAGCGATTCCTGAGATCTGTTTCATGGGAATATAAGGAGAAAATTTCTCAGGAATATCTTTCTTCTTTTCTTCTCTTATTTTCAACGATTCGCGACGGTCAATTTCTTCAATTGCCTCGCACAAACGCATCAGCCCTTCTCCTGTATCTCCCACAGATGCAATGGCAGTAACATAATTCAGAGAATCCATTTCCATCTGCAGATGAAATTCACTGCTCAAAATCTCATGCAGCATTCTTCCATTCAGAGAACTCCTGTCTGTAAAAAACAAAAGCTTGGATCTGTCATAATCAAAAATCCCTGCATGTCCGATCATATCAGAAGCAGCCAGCCTGATACAGCTGCATTTCTCCAGTCTCTCACGAATTTCACCAAGATTCTTTGTAAATTCCTGGAACATTTCTCTGCCATCCCTTTTCATTTTATCCATACATGCATCCATGCTTGCCATCAGGATGTAGGAAGGACTGCTGCTCTGATAAATTCCCATAAATCTCTGCAGACTTTCTCCGGATACCCGGTCGCTGCACCGATGTAATACTGCTGTCTGTGTCATAGATGGAAGTGTTTTGTGAAAGCTCTGAACGACAAGATCGGCTCCAAGATCCACGGCTGATCCGGGAAAATAATCAGAAAACCGGAAATGAGCTCCATGAGCCTCATCCACGATCAGAGGGATATTATGTTCCGCTGTCACTCTCGCAATACCTGCAATATCAGAAACAACCCCGTCATAAGTAGGAGATGTGACCAGAACAACTTCAATATCCGGATTTTCCTCCAGCGCCCTTTTCACACGGGATGGCGTGATTCCTCCATTGATTCCAAACTCATCTACGATATGAGGATAAATATACGTTGGTTTTAAATCTCTCAAATATACCGCATGATATACGGCCTTATGACAATTACGCGCCATAAGGATCTGTCCGCCTCTTTTTACACTGGCTGAGACAGCGGAAAGTAATGCAGCTGTACTTCCGTTCACACTTAAAAAGCATTCTCTGGAACCATACAACTGCGCTGCCTCCTTCTGAGCATCAAGAATAATTCCCTGCGGATGATGAAGATTATCGAATCCATCAATCTCTGTAATATCCCTTTCAAAAGGGAAATCCGCGTCTACTGTCAGCGGATTTCTCTTATGCCCTGGCATATGAAATGGATAATCCCCATTCCTGCTGTATTTTTCTAATTCTTTATATAATCTTTCCATGCTTTCCTTTCAAATTTCCAAATATTCAAACGAGAAAAAATACCTGCCGTCCTGAATTGATCCGGACAGCAACTCCTGATTTCAGGAAATTTCTATCATTCCATCATACCTTAAACCGGTAGCCAACTCCCCAGATGGTTTCAATGTATTGCGGTTTAGCTGTATTAAATTCAATTTTCTCACGGATTTTTTTGATATGAACAGTTACTGTTGCAATATCGCCCACAGACTCCATATCCCAGATCTGACGGAACAGTTCTTCTTTCGTAAATACTCTGTTGGGATTTTCGGCAAGAAATGTCAGAAGGTCAAACTCCTTTGTGGTAAAAGTCTTTTCTTCACCGTTGATCCAGACACGCCTTGCTGTTTTGTCGATTTTGATTCCACGGATTTCTACGATATCATTTTTTACGACATTAGCACCCACAAGGCGGTTATATCTCTCCATATGTGCTTTGACACGGGCTACAAGCTCACTCGGGCTGAATGGTTTGGTCATATAGTCATCAGCTCCAAGTCCCAGTCCGCGGATCTTGTCTATGTCGTCTTTTTTGGCAGAAACCATAATGATGGGGATATTTTTTTCTTCACGCACCTGACGGCAGATATCAAAACCATCTACTTCCGGAAGCATCAGATCCAGAATAATCAGATCAAATTCTTCTTTGAGGGCGCGCACCAGTCCCTCATCTCCTCTGTTGGATATCTCCACTTCAAATCCGGAAAGTTCCAGATAATCCCTTTCAAGATCTGCAATGGCTTCTTCATCTTCTATAATCAGTATCTTACTCATCTGATAGGTACCTCCTGGTATTTTCTAAGTACAAAATACATAATTGTGCCGATTCCCTGCCTGCTGGTCGCCCAGACTTTTCCTCCGTGATCTTCCATGATTTTTCTTACAATGGAAAGTCCGATTCCGCTTCCGCCCTTGGAAGAATTTCTGGAGACATCCGTCCTGTAAAAACGATCAAAAATGTACGGAAGATCTTTCGTTGCAATTCCTTTTCCGTTATCTTCAATCTCTACCTGAATAAAATCGCCTACGTCCTTTACGCGGATCTGTATCACACCTTTGGTCTTGTCCATATATTTTACAGCGTTACTGATAATATTATGGATCACACGGCGGATCTGTTCCCCGTCGGCAATTACAAGGACATCCTTTTCTACGTAATTTGCATACAGAAGCTCAATTCCTCTGGTCTCCATTTCGATTGCCAATTCTTCTGCACAGTCACTGAAATAGTCATTCACGTTCAGTTTACTGAAGGTATAAGGAATTCGATTCGTATCGATTTTTGAATAAAATGTCAGTTCATTGATCAGATGATCCATTTCGTTCGTTTTATTATAGATTGTTCTTACATACCGGTCCATCTTTTCCGGTGTATCAGCCACACCGTCTATGATCCCCTCCACATATCCTTTTACTGCAGTGATCGGTGTCTTCAGATCATGGGAAATATTACTGATCAACTCCTTATTTTCTTTATCCATCAGGATTTTTTCTTCTGTTGATTCCTTCAGACGCCGGCGCATTTCCTCAAAATCCTGGCAAAGCTCAGAAAACTCATCGGTTCCATCTACCTCAAGAACAAAATCCAGATTTCCTTCTTTGATATTCTGTGTGGCTTTTTTTAATTTTACAAGAGGTGTGGCAATGCTTCTGTAAATCCATAAGCCAATTGCCAGAGCAGTAGAAATCAGAATTACAAACGCAGTCATAAGCACATCCTTCATCATAAGATGGATCCGTGCCTGACTATCGACGGACTCAGAAATAGAAATATCATAAACCGTATTTTCTCCGGTACTCTGGGATACCAGTGCCTGACTGTTCTCCTTACCTGCCTGTGTCCGCGCAAAACCATAAAGTGTAGCAGAAAAAAGCAGCAGCGGCACCATAATAATCATGGCAAATCCCACAATGATTCTTGTTTTTAATTTCATATGTATCTCCAGTCATGTTTATTTTCATTATGTCCATTATATCATAACCGTCATTCTCAATCTCTAAATTTTCTATAAAATAATCCTGCCCGGCGGGCTTCTTTATAGCATAGGAAAATACGAAGCACTTTTTTGCTATAAAGAAAATCTCCCGCAGCCGCAGGAGATTTTCTGAAGTTATCCACATTCTTTATAAATATTTTTTAAGACTATCCACTTTGTCCAGTTTTTCCCATGGAAGATCCACATCTGTACGGCCAAAATGTCCGTATGCGGCAGTCTGTTTGTAAATAGGTCTTCTCAGATCCAGCATTTTAATGATTCCTGCCGGGCGGAGATCAAAGTTTTCTCTGATGATTTCTACCAGTTTTGTATCGGAAAGTTTTCCTGTTCCGAACGTATTTACATTAATAGAAGTCGGGTGTGCAACACCGATTGCATAGGAAAGCTGAATTTCACATTTGTCAGCAAGGCCTGCTGCTACCATATTTTTTGCAACATAACGTGCTGCATATGCTGCGGAACGGTCTACTTTGGTACAGTCTTTGCCAGAGAATGCTCCACCGCCATGACGTCCTGCTCCGCCGTAGGTATCTACGATAATCTTGCGTCCGGTAAGACCGCTGTCTCCATGAGGTCCTCCGATTACAAAACGTCCGGTCGGATTAATGAAATATTTGGTATCTTCATCAACCATATCTGCAGGAATGATTTCATCAAATACATATTTTCTGATATCTGCATGAATCTGTTCCTGTGTAACATCCGGATCATGCTGTGTGGAGCATACAACTGCATCAATACGGATCGGCTTTCCATTTTCATCGTA
>CAMBAL010000062.1 GCA_945864225.1 uncultured Blautia sp.
ATATAAAACACTGAAAACATAATAAAACGTTTGATTATTTACACATATTTATGTTGACAAATATATTATTTTTTATTTATACTATAGTTGTGAATAGTATATTTTCACAAAAATGATTGAGGGATGAGGTGATTCGAAAAATACAAAAAGGAGGAACAAATAATGGGATGAAAAACGTGTATGATTTAATCAGAAAAATGGGAGTTACATCGAAGTACAAGGGATATTGCTATGTGGCAGAAGCAATTAATATGGAAATGGCTACACGCCATGACTCTATGAAAATTACAAAAGATATTTATCCTTATCTGGCAAAGAAATTTAATTCGACACCTACCAATATTGAACATGATATTCGAACGGTGGTAAATATCTGCTGGGAAACAAATAAAAAAGAATTGGATAAAATTGCAGGATATACTTTGATCTATAAACCAACCAACAGTGAATTTATTGACATTTTAGCGTATTATCTTTCAGAAAAATCTTTTTGATGTTATGGATATGCTTTATGATATTATAAAAACGTATGGGTAGTTGAGTGATATGCTCTTCTGCCCTTTTTTATATTACAGGAAAGTGTTCCACATTTTCCTGTAATATAAAAAAGGGATAATTGTGGAATCTTTAAGACGGAATTGTTTATGAAAAGTTTATGATTTTTATTTAATAAGCATTGAAATTTTCTGGTAAAAATGATAAGGTACATTTCAAATAAACTATCGAAATACATTTTTTTGTATTTTGCCATAGATAATATGGAGGAAACAATATGAATCTAGGAGACAAGAAACCAGAAAAGAAACCATTGTATGTGTATTACATCATTGCCATTGTAGTGATTTTTCTGTTGAATTTCCTGGTGGTTCCCATGGTTCAGGAAGGCAGTATCATTACTACGGATTACAGCACGTTCCTGAATAATGTGGATCGGGGAAATGTGACAGATGTGACCGTTGACGGAGATTACATTTATTATGTAGCGAAGAAAGACGGCAAGCAGGTGGAATGCAGAACGGTTGCTATGGATGATCCGAATCTTGTGGAACGTCTGAGACAGGCAGGCGTTAATATGCAGGAAGCAGAGCCGGCGAGACAGTCCTTGTTTTTAAGTATCATTCTCAGTTATGTGATTCCAATCGCTATTTTTATCTTCCTTGGCCGCTGGCTGAGTAAGAAGATGATGAATTCCATGGGCGGGGACGGTCCTGGAGGAATGATGTCCTTTGGTAAGAGCAATGCCAAGGTATATGTAAAATCCACCAGCGGTATCAAATTTTCGGATGTTGCCGGTGAAGACGAAGCCAAAGAATTGCTGACAGAAATCGTGGATTATCTCCACAATCCTCATAAATATGCGGAAATCGGTGCTTCTATGCCGAAAGGAGCTCTTCTTGTAGGACCTCCCGGAACAGGTAAGACACTTCTTGCGAAGGCAGTTGCAGGAGAAGCGGAAGTTCCTTTCTTTTCGATTTCCGGTTCTGAATTTGTGGAAATGTTTGTAGGTATGGGTGCTGCTAAGGTACGTGACCTGTTCAAACAGGCGAACGAAAAGGCTCCCTGTATCGTATTTATTGATGAGATCGATACGATTGGTAAGAAGCGTGACGGTGGAGGCTTCAGCGGCAATGATGAGCGTGAACAGACATTGAATCAGCTTCTGACAGAGATGGATGGTTTTGACGGTTCCAAGGGTGTTGTAATCCTGGCAGCAACCAACCGTCCGGATTCCCTGGATCCGGCGCTGCTTCGTCCGGGCCGTTTTGACAGAAGAATTCCGGTAGAACTGCCGGATCTGCAGGGACGTGAGGAAATCCTTAAAGTTCATGCGAAGAAGATTAAAATCGCAGATTCTGTTCGCTTTGATGAGATTGCCAAGGCGGCAGCGGGGGCATCCGGTGCAGAACTTGCCAATATCGTTAATGAGGCAGCTCTTCGTGCTGTCCGTGACGGAAGAAAATTTGCAACTCAGGCAGACTTTGAAGAGAGTATTGAGGTAGTTATTGCCGGATATCAGAAGAAGAACCGTGTTCTTTCGAATAAAGAAAAATTGATTGTTGCATATCATGAGATCGGTCATGCTCTTGTGGCAGCCAAGCAGACAGATTCTGCACCGGTACACAAGATTACGATTATCCCGCGTACATCCGGTGCTCTTGGATACACCATGCAGGTGGATGAAAAAGAACATTTCCTGATGTCCAAGGAGGAACTGGAGAATAAGATTGCAACCTTTACAGGGGGCCGTGCTGCGGAAGAGCTGATTTTCCATACGATCACCACAGGTGCTTCCAATGATATTGAGCAGGCGACCAAGATTGCAAGAGCAATGATTTCCAGATATGGTATGAGTGATGAATTTGACATGGTTGCCATGGAAAATGTAACCAATCCGTATCTCGGAGGCGATTCCAGTCTTGCATGTTCCTTTGAAACGCAGACAGTACTTGATAAAAAAGTGGTGGATCTGGTATCCAGACAGCATCAGAAAGCGCTGAAGATTCTTCAGGATAACATTGGTAAGCTCCATGAACTTGCGAAATATCTTTATGAGCATGAGACGATCACAGGAGAAGAATTTATGAAAATTCTGGAGGCTCCCATGCCGGAACTTCAGCAGAACCTCTGAGGAGAATAATCTCTGCTTCGAAAATGGAACCTGTATGAACAGGCAGTAAAAGGAATGAGGCAGTATGTTCATCAAGATTGAATGACATTGAAAAAAGTGATTTACGGATGTGAAAATGTCCGGAATCACTTTTTTTACGCCCCTTGTTTTTTGTTTCTTCTTCCGTTATAATCATGAAGAAGAATTGACGTTATTATGAACGGAGTAATGATCTGACCGGGAAAGGAGGCTGACAGGAGATGGATTGCCGTACAGCAGAAGAAATGGTAACACGTTACATTAATCATACACTGACGCTCGAAGAATTGGAAGAATTTCTGGAGCATCTGGAATCCTGCAGCTCCTGTTATGAGGAATTGGAGACCTATTTCATTGTTCATGAAGCGATGCTTCAGCTTGATGAGGATGAAGAAGATCCGATGCTTGATTTTAAACATCTTCTGGAACAGGATATCCGGAAGGAAAAGAGATACATATACAAGAAAAAGGTGACGAACGTTCTGTCAGCGATTCTTTTTGTGATACTGATCGGCGTAGTGACTTTCTTTTTTGTTTTTATAGTAACGCAGATCAGACAGTTTTTATAAAACCTGCGGGATTCAGGAGGAAAAATGAGCGATAAAATTTTATTGATAGACGGACACAGCATACTGAACAGGGCATTTTATGGACTCCCGGATCTGACAAATGCAGAAGGAAAACATACAGGAGCAGTGTATGGGTTTTTAAATATTCTTTTTCGCATTTTGGAAGAGGAGAAACCGGATTATCTTACCGTGGCATTTGATCTTCATGCACCGACATTCCGTCATAAACTTTATGACGCATACAAGGGAACGCGAAAAGCAATGCCGGAAGAACTGCGGGAACAGGTTCCTCTTATGAAGGAAATGCTGACAGCTATGGGAATCAAAATCGTGACAATGGAAGGATATGAAGCAGACGACCTTCTGGGTACGCTTGCACGAAGAAGTGAAGCCAAAGGAATGGATGTAACGATTCTTTCCGGTGACCGTGACCTTCTTCAGCTTGCTACAGAAAAAGTTATGATCCGACTTCCGAAAACGACCAAAGGAAAGACCGTGATCGAGGATTACCATGCGCAGCAGGTTTTGGAGAAATATCAGGTAACCCCGCCTCAGATCATTGAACTGAAAGCTCTTATGGGAGACAGTTCCGACAATATTCCCGGTATTCCCGGTGTGGGAGAAAAAACAGCGACGAAGATGGTAGTGGAATTCGGTTCTATTGAGAATGCCTATGCACATCTGGAAGAGGTCAAGCCGAATAAAGCGAGAGAATCTCTGCGTCTCCACTATGATATGGCATCTCTGAGTAAAACACTGGCAACTATCAATACGGACAGCCCGCTGGAGTTCTCTTATGAGGATGCCAGAATGGAAAATCTGTATACAAAAGAAGCCTACGAACTGTGCAGACAACTGGAATTTAAAAATCTTCTGGGAAGATTTGAAAAAGAATCCACAGCAGAAAATTCTCTGGAACAGGATTTCTTTATCTGTAATGATCTTTCCGGAGTGGAAGCTCTTTTTGAAAAAGCAGCAGAGAAAGATGCTGTAGGTCTGGCTTTTATGGCGGATTATGAACGGGTCTATGGCGTGGGACTTTCTCTGGACAAAAAAGAAACGTATTATATACCGGTAGAAGGACTTCTCACAGGAGAGTATCTGTGTGGAAAAATCCAGTCACTTTCCAGAACCTCTGTCATTTGCGCAATGGATATGAAAGCTGTGCTGAAGCACGTTTCTATTGAGAAATCATCTATGGTTTTTGATGCGGGAGTAGGTGTTTATCTGCTGAATCCGCTGAAGTCCTCTTATACGTTTGACGATATTGCAAGAGAATATCTTGACGGACTCCTTCTGCCTACCAGAGAAGATCTTCTGGGCAAAACGGCGGTTTCCAGAGCATGGGAAGAAGGAATGGATGGTTTGATGAATCTTGCCTGTTATACAGCTTATACGGTTCTTGCATGCCGGGAACCGGTGACACAGGCACTGAAGGATACCGACATGTGGAAGGTATATGAAGAAATTGAAATCCCTCTGGTCTTTACATTGGATTCCATGGAAAAATGGGGAATCCGTGTCAAAGGGGAAGAACTAAAAGCCTATGGAGAAAAGTTGACAGTCCGTATCAGTGAGCTGGAAAAGCTGATCTATCAGCAGGCCGGAGAGGAATTTAATATAAATTCGCCAAAACAGCTGGGAGTGATTCTGTTTGAAAAGATGGGAATTCCGGGCGGCAAAAAGACAAAAACCGGTTATTCCACAGCTGCAGATATTCTGGAGAAGCTGGCACCGGATCATCCAATTGTCAATGATATTCTGGAATATCGTCAGCTTACCAAGCTGAAATCCACATATGCCGATGGGCTTGGAAATGTGATCGGAGAAGATGGCCGTATTCACTCTACATTTAATCAGACGATTACGGCAACCGGCAGGATCAGCAGTACAGAGCCGAATCTGCAGAATATTCCGGTTCGTATGGAATTAGGAAGACTGATTCGCAAAGTATTTGTGCCGGATGATGGTTTTGTTTTTGTGGATGCCGATTATTCGCAGATCGAGCTGCGTGTGCTGGCACACATGTCCGGAGACGAAAAACTCATTCAGGCATATAAAGAGGCACAGGATATTCACAGGCTGACGGCTTCTCAGGTGTTTCATGTGCCTTTTGATGAGGTGACTTCTCTTCAGCGAAGAAATGCGAAGGCTGTGAACTTTGGAATTGTTTATGGGATAAGTTCGTTCGGACTGAGCCAGGATCTGAGCATTACCAGAAAAGAAGCAGAACAGTATATTGAAAAATATTTTGAAACGTATCCGAGAATCAAGGGCTTTCTGGATAGTATGGTTCAGGAAGGCCGGGAAAAAGGTTATGTGACGACGATGTTTGGCAGGAGACGTCCGGTTCCGGAGCTGAAATCCAGCAATTTTATGCAGAGGTCATTCGGTGAGCGTGTGGCAATGAATTCTCCCATTCAGGGGACGGCAGCGGATATTATTAAGATTGCGATGAACCGTGTCCGTGCAAGAATGTCTCAGGAAGGCCTGGAGTCCAGACTGGTTCTTCAGGTTCATGATGAGCTTCTCATCGAAACGAAAAAGGAAGAACTGGCAGCAGTATCCTGTATTCTGGAAGAAGAAATGAAAGGTGCCGCGCATCTTGCCGTAGAACTGGAAGTTGATATGCACGAGGGTGCGAACTGGTACGAAGCGAAATAATAAAGAAGTATAAGGTTTAAAAGAATTACAAAACGTGAGAAAAGTATAAAAATCATAAGAATTACAGAATTTGAGAAAAGTACAAAAATATAAGAAATAGAAATTTGAGAGAAGTGAAAAAATCACAAGAAGCATAAATTTGAGAGAAATAGAAAAATCAAAAGAATTACCAAAAAAGAAGTATAAAATCAACAGAAATAAAAAACACAAATAAGAGTACAAAATGGAATCAGACAAATGAAAACAATTGGAATTACCGGCGGTGTAGGAGCCGGAAAAAGCACAGTCCTCAATTATATGGAATCGCATTTGGAGGCCTGTGTGCTTGAGGCAGATAAAATCGGTCATCTGGTGATGGAACCGGATGGCCCCTGCTACGATGAAATCATCGAGCTATTTGGAAAAGATGTTATAAAAAATGATAAAACCATTGACCGGAAGAGGGTTTCCGATGTAGTATTCAGTAATGGGGAGATGCTTGCCAGACTGAACGGAATCATTCATCCGGCAGTGAAGAAATATATCCGCAGGCGTCTTGAAGAAGAGAGAGACCATGGCAGACAGCTTGCTGTTGTGGAGGCTGCTCTCCTTCTGGAAGATCATTATGAGGAATTCTGTGATGAAATCTGGTATGTCCATACAGATGCGGATATCCGTATCCAGAGACTGATGACTAGTCGCGGCTATACCAGAGAAAAGGCAGAGAGCATCATCCGCAATCAGGCAACGGAGGTTTTTTTTCGTTCACATGCGGATTATGTAGTAGAAAATAATGGTGATCTCTCTGTGACCTATGAACAGATCGAAGAAGGGATAAAACGAAATGAGACTTTGTAGTATTGCCAGCGGAAGCAGCGGGAACTGTATCTATGTGGGTTCGGACTGCGCCCATGTCCTTGTGGATGTTGGAATCAGCGGTAAAAGAATCGAACAGGGATTAAACAGCGTGGATCTGACGGGCAGGGATATTGATGCAATTCTGATCACACATGAACATTCAGATCATATCAAAAGCCTTGGAGTCATGGCGAGAAGATATGAGATTCCCATCTATACCACAGGCGGTACGGTAGATGCGATCGAACGGACAGGCGGACTTGGGAAGCTTCCGGAAGGGATTTTTCATGAGATCCGGGAAGACGAACCATTTCAGATCAAAGATCTTACCATCAATCCTTTTACAATCCCGCATGATGCCGCACAGCCGGTAGGCTATCGTCTGGAATGCGGAAATCAGTCTGTGGGAATTGCCACAGACCTTGGAAAATATAATGAATACATCATCGACCATCTTCAGAATCTGGATGCGCTGCTTCTGGAAGCCAATCACGATGTCCGGATGCTTCAGGTGGGAAAATATCCGTATTATCTGAAACAGAGAATCATGGGAGACCGGGGACATCTGTCCAACGAAAATGCAGGAAGACTTCTCTGCAGGCTTCTCCATGACAATATGAAGGCCATTTTCCTTGGCCATCTGAGCAAAGAGAATAATTATGAAGAGCTGGCATACGAAACAGTCTGCTCGGAAGTAACACTTGGCGATAACCCGTACAAGTCTCGGGATTTTAAAATCCAGGTGGCGAAGAGGGATTGCATATCAGAACTGATTACTGTATAGAAAGGAAAATACCATGAAGAAAACAATTATCACAGTAGTAGGAAATGACACCGTAGGAATCATTGCAAAAGTATGTACATATCTTGCTGAAAACAATGTAAACATTCTGGATATTTCCCAGACAATCGTTCAGGGCTACTTTAACATGATGATGGTTGCTGACACCAGCGCTTCAGAAAAAGATACCGGAACCATTTCCAAAGAACTTGGTGTGCTTGGAGATGAAATCGGAGTACTGATTCGCTGCCAGCATGAAGATATCTTTAACAAAATGCACAGAATCTGATGGCAGAGTGTGTCTGATCCGAGTGAGATCCGGCACGGTTTGAACGAGAGAATAATTCCGGGGAGAATGACTTATGATTAATATTTTCGAAGTAAATGAGACCAATAAGATGATCGAACAGGAAAATCTGGATGTGCGTACCATTACCATGGGTATCAGTCTTCTGGACTGTATTGACAGTGACCTGGAAACGATGAACCGCAAAATATACGATAAAATCACCACACGCGCCAGAGATCTGGTAAGCACTGGTGAAAAGATTTCTATGGAATATGGAATTCCGATTGTAAATAAACGTATTTCTGTAACACCCATCGGACTGATCGGAGGCGCAGCCTGTAAGAGTTCCGAAGATTTTGTTTCGATTGCCAGAACACTGGATGAAGCGGCCAAAAAAGTTGGCGTGAACTTTATCGGTGGCTACACCGCTCTTGTGAGCAAGGGGATGACCCCTGCGGAAGAATTGCTGATTCGTTCTATCCCGCAGGCGCTGGCTGTTACGGAACGTGTCTGCAGTTCTGTAAATGTAGGTTCCACCAAGACCGGCATTGATATGGATGCAGTGAAGCTTATGGGTGAAATTGTCCTGGAAACTGCAAAAGCAACCAGAGAGCAGGATTCTCTTGGCTGTGCAAAATTGGTAGTATTCTGCAATGCACCGGATGATAATCCTTTTATGGCAGGTGCTTTTCACGGTGTGACAGAAGCAGACTGTATTATCAACGTAGGTGTCAGTGGACCTGGTGTTGTAAAAACGGCTCTGAAAGAAGTAAGAGGGGCTGATTTTGAAACTCTTTGCGAGACAATCAAACGTACGGCATTTAAGGTGACACGTGTAGGTCAGCTTGTGGCACAGGAAGCGTCCAAACGTTTGAATGTTCCTTTTGGAATTGTAGACCTTTCTCTTGCACCTACTCCTGCCATTGGCGACAGTGTTGCGGAAATTCTTGAAGAAATCGGTCTTGAGAGAGTTGGCGCACCGGGAACTACAGCAGCGCTCGCACTTCTGAATGACCAGGTGAAAAAAGGCGGTGTTATGGCGGCAACTGCAGTCGGCGGTTTGAGCGGCGCCTTCATTCCTGTCAGTGAAGATCAGGGAATGATCGATGCGGTAAATGCAGGGGCACTTACCATTGAGAAGCTGGAAGCAATGACCTGTGTCTGCTCTGTAGGTCTTGATATGATTGCGATTCCGGGAGATACCAAAGCATCTACCATTGCCGGAATTATTGCAGATGAAGCAGCCATTGGTATGGTAAATCAGAAGACAACCGCTGTCCGTGTGATTCCTGTAATCGGCAAGGGCGTTGGAGAAACCGTGGAATTCGGCGGACTTCTCGGCTATGCACCGATCATGCCGGTGAACCAGTTCTCCTGTGATGCTTTTGTGGAGCGCGGCGGACGCATCCCGGCACCAATCCACAGCTTTAAGAACTGATAGAAAAGCCCTGAAGAAAAAAAGAAAAGTTCTGAAGAAATGGTTGACAAAGCAAATGCTCAGTGTTATACTTTACAACAATAAAGGATAAAACCGATGAGAAAGAGTAGTAAGCATTCAATGTAATGTCACAGAGAACTGCAGGCGGTGGGATTGCAGTACAGAGCAGAGTGCTGAATGGACTTTTGAGGGCGGATCTGAAGAGGCTGATATCTCATCCACAGTAGGAGACGCCGGGAACCGAACCCGTTATCAATCAGGAACGTATGATAGTACGTGAGAAAGTGGGCGATAC
The DNA here is from genome assembly GCA_945864225.1 of uncultured Blautia sp. GTDB lineage: Bacteria > Bacillota > Clostridia > Lachnospirales > Lachnospiraceae > Blautia_A. The sequence continues at coordinate 9,521 of CAMBAL010000062.1, forward strand.
GCCAAGTTGAGTGGTACCGCGATAATAAGTAATTATTACCGTCTCAGATGAAGAATCTGGGACGGTTTTTTGTATTATAAGAAAAAGACTGTTACCGTTGACAGGAAATCTACGGAGAAGCGTGTTGCTGTGAACGGAGGGCAAAATAACAGTGTTCCACACTTTTTCTATAATGCAAAAACGTATACGGAGAAAAGCTCCGGCAGATTTCCGGAATACAAAAGCGTCCTGCAAAATCATCAGTTATCCTTTGAAACTAAACGGAGATGTCTGTCAGCACAGATATCACGAATCAAAAAGTCGATTGTTTTGCACTTCGTGCATTCACAATCGCCATCAGAAAAGGAGAAAAGACTATGAAAAAAAGAATTCTTGCATGTGCATCTGTAACTGTAATCGCATCTATGATGATGGCAAATACCGTTATGGCGGATGATTTTAAAGTAGGCATCTGTAATTATGTAGATGATGCATCTCTGAACCAGATTGTGGAAAATATTCAGAGCCGTCTGGCAGAGATCGGAGAAGAACAGGGCGTAACATTTGACATTTCTTATGACAACTGTAATGCAGACGCATCTGTTATGGATCAGATCATTTCTGATTTCCAGGCAGACGGAGTGGACCTGATGGTAGGTGTCGCAACTCCTGTGGCAATGCGTATGCAGGCAGCGACAGAAGGAACCGATACTCCGGTAGTATTTTCCGCTGTATCTGATCCGGAAGGTGCAGGAATCGTAGAATCTAATGATGCACCGGGAGCCAATATTACAGGAACTTCTGATTATCTGGATACAGCATCCATTATGAATCTGATTTTTGCAGCAGATCCGGATGCGGATAAAATCGGTCTTCTGTATGATGTGGGACAGGATGCCTCTACAGCAGCTATTGAAGCCGCACGGGCATATCTGGAAGAAAACGGAATAGAATATGTAGAGCGTACCGGAACGACGACAGATGAGGTCCAGCTTGCTGCTGAAGCACTGGTTGCTGACGGAGTGGATGCTGTTTTTACACCGACAGACAATACGATCATGACAGCAGAGCTTTCCATTTACGAAACATTCATCAATGCAAAGATTCCTCATTATACCGGTGCAGATTCCTTTGCGCTGAACGGAGCATTTGTAGGATATGGTGTTGATTATGCAAACCTTGGCGTGGAAACAGCTGATATGGTTGCAGATATCCTGATCAACGGCGCAGACCCTGCAGCAACACCTGTGAAAACCTTTGATAATGGTACTGCAACCGTAAATACGGAAACATGTGAAGGTCTTGGACTTGATTTTGAAACAGTTAAAAAAGCATTTGAGCCTCTCTGCACTCAGGTAAATGAAATTACAACTGCAGAAAGCTTTGATGAATTACAGTAAAAAATTATTAGATACCGGGAGGTAAGAATTGTGACACTGACAACTGCACTTGCGCTTGGGCAGACAGCCCTGAAGCTTGGTCTGATCTGTTCTCTGACAGTGCTGGCACTGTTTTTGAGTTATTCTATGTTAAATGTCTGTGACCTTTCCACTGACGGCTGTTTTACTCTGGGAGCCGCAGTGGGAGCCGCAGTTGCAATCTGCGGACATCCGTTTCTTTCTATTTTTGCAGCAATGCTGGCGGGTGCCTGTTCAGGATTTGTGACGGCATTTCTTCAGACGAAGCTGGGAGTGGAAAGCCTTCTGGCCGGAATCATTGTGAATACCGGACTGTATTCCATTAATATTGCTGTGATGGGCGGCTCGTCCTTATTGAATATGAATAAGACGACAACAGTATTCAGTATGATGAAGGAAGCTCTTTCCAGTACACCGTTCGCTGCACAGACAGAGTTGATCATCGGACTGATTGCAGTCATCTGTGTTGTAGCATTTCTGGTATTCTTCCTGAAGACGCGCCTGGGTCTTGCAATCCGGGCAACAGGAAATAATGCGGATATGGTAAAATCTTCTTCTATTAACCCGGTATTTACAACAATTGTGGGTCTGTGTATTGCAAACTCATTTACTGCGCTTTCCGGATGTCTGCTGGCTCAGTCGCAGAAATCCGTGGATATTAATATCGGTCAGGGTATGGTAACGATTGCGTTGGCATCACTGCTGATCGGAGGCACTGTTATGGGACGGGGCGGAATTTTGAAAAGAGCGGTTGGCATGGTACTTGGTGCTGTGATTTTCCGTCTGGTATATACCATTGCACTTCGTTTCAATATGCCGGCATTTATGCTGAAACTGGTATCTTCGATCATTGTTGTACTGGCGATTTCCGGGCCGTATCTGAAGAGCCAGTGGCCGCAGATCAGACGAAGACTGACGCATAAGAAGGGAGGGATTTGAGTTATGCTGAAACTGAATCATATCTCAAAAACTTTTAATCCCGGGACAGTCAATGAAAAAGTTGCGGTCAAAGACCTTTCCCTTCATCTGAAAAAAGGTGATTTTGCTACAATTATCGGTTCCAATGGAGCAGGAAAGTCCACGCTGTTTAATGCAATCTGCGGAGATTTTCTGACAGATTCCGGTTCTGTAGTACTGGATGGTGTGGATATTACATTTCAGCCGCAGCATGTCCGGGCCAAAAGCATCGGACGTTTGTATCAGGATCCCATGCGCGGAAGTGCACCGGGAATGAGTATTGAAGAAAATCTTGCTCTTGCGGCAGGTTCCGGTGGATGGCTTTCTCATATATCAAAGGCAGACAAAGAAAGATTCCGGGAACAGCTGGCACTTCTTGATATCGGATTGGAAAACCGGATGAGCCAGCCGGTAGGGCTTCTGTCCGGCGGACAGAGACAGGCGCTGACGCTTCTGATGTCTACCATGGATCCGCCGAAGCTTCTTCTTCTGGATGAACATACGGCTGCTCTGGATCCGGCAACAGCGGAAAAAGTACTGAATATGACGAAGAGAATTGTGGAGGAGAATCATCTGACTTGTCTGATGATCACACATAATATGCACTCTGCTTTGGAACTTGGAAACCGTACACTGATGATGGATTCCGGAAATATCGTACTGGATATCAGCGGTAAAGAACGTGAGGGACTGACTGTAGACGGTCTTCTGGAAAAGTTCAATGCCGGCGCAGGTAAGGAACTGGATAACGACAGAATTCTTCTTTCCAAAAAGAAATAGCAGCAAAGTTGTGATATAAAAAATGTAATATAAAAAGCTGTAATATAAAAAAGCCCGTCAGAGAATGATGACGGGCTTTTGATGTTCATGAATAAAGGACGTGTGGCTTTTGGCTGAAAGAAGGGTTTCATAGATATTGGAGGCAAAAACAGTTTCTTCTAATGTCTGAAATGTCTTTTTTGGTAAAAGCTGTGCGGCATCAGCGGTTTTGGTAAGCAAAGGGATGGTGCCCTCTTTTTTTATGGCGGAAAGGAGAGGAGCCGCGCTTTTGCGGAATCCGAGTACCCGGGCATAACCCGGAGAATCCGGGACAGTCCGGATGTGAAGTACAATATGGAGAAGCGCGCGCTGGATTCTTGTCTGGGTCAGTTCCTTTGTTTTCAGAAGAGCGGCAAATTGCAGAAAACCGGAATACTGATTGCGCAGACGGATTATGCGGGAAGCCAGTTCCGGTGAAACATCCAGATACTGAGAGAGGCTTTCCTTTGTTTCTGAAAAGAGACAATAGGCAAGCAGCAGGTTTAGGTCTTCCTCAAAGATAATCCGATTTTTTGCGACTGAAGAATTCAGTACTTCCAGTGAGGACTCCGGCAGAAGCCCCTGGAAATCAGTGGAATGGTGTTTCTTCAGGGCTGCGCGGATGCCGGATGCGGAAGGTGCGCTTTCCGGTGAGAGATTCTGCTCGTGATATCCTGCTCCGATACGCTTCAAGGTAACTGGCTGTATGCGGCTTTTTCTGCCAAGAAGAGCTTTGCAGTATTCGATTCCTAGAATGTTATTCGGTTCCGAAAGAAAATGGTTATAAGAATCCGGATCCGTTGTAATACCATAGGGAAGAGCACAGGAAGCAAGAGCCTGGCTTCTTGCTGCAGGGAAAGTCGTACCGGTTCTGAGCGCTGCTTTTAACCGGATTTTGTATTCTTCCGGTTCTTCTGTGAGAAGTTCGGCTGTTTTTAAGAATATAGGAATTTCTCCTTCTTCACTTCCAAAACAAAGATAATCTGTGACACCGATTCCGTCCAGAATGTCTACACCGCACCGGGCAAATAATTCCGCACTGGCGGTTGCGCAGGAGACAGGAAGCTCCAGAACCAGATCGACACCACAGCGAAGTGCTGCTTCGGCCCGTGCGTGTTTGGGAAGAAGGGCAGGTGTTCCGCGCTGTACAAAATCACCGCTCATTACGGCAATGATATAATCTGCTCCGAGCTGTTCGCGAATAAAAGAAATCTGTCGCTGATGTCCCTGGTGAAAAGGATTGTATTCTGCAATGATTCCAGCTGTCTTCATAAAACCTCCTGAAAGAAATCTAACGTGTCTGTACGGGACTTTTACGGAAATGTCTGCTGACGCAGACATCACTTATAAATAAAAGTTGATTGCTGACTGGGACTTTTATTGAAAATTGCACTTCAAAAAATACGATTCTGTGGCATATTCTACCATGGAAAAGCTTGAAATACAAGGAGTCTGGGGTTATAATAAAACCAGCTACGAAAAATGAAAG
>CAMBAL010000063.1 GCA_945864225.1 uncultured Blautia sp.
CTCGAAGAATTCTCACATACAGTTGCTGAACTAAAGCACTCTTTAATTCACTAAAGCCCACTTTAATTAACGGAAATTTCCATAGAAAAAGCCCCCTTCCATTATTCGACGGCAGGGGACTTTCTCTTTTATGATTTACTCATTCTTATTTATTTCTCTTTTTAAAATGATATACCAGCAGGACAATTACTGCAATAATCACTGCGATCAGAATCCAGAGAAATGGACTCTTCACTACTTTGGAAACACTGGATACCTGAGTCGCAGATGCTTCCTGACTCTCTGCTGCTGTTGGCGTTACCTCTTCTGCAGCTTCTTCTGTCGGAGCCGGTTCTTCCGTTGGCTCTGCGGTTGGGGTCGGCTCCTCTGTCGGTTCTGCAGTCGGAGTTGGTTCCTCTGTTGGTTCTGCGGTCGGAGTCGGTTCCTTCGTTGGCTCTGCCGTTGGGGTCGGGGTTGCAGTCGGCTTCGGTGTCGGGGTTACGGTTACAGAAGGTGTAGGAGTAAGCTCTGCAGCTCCTGCTGCCAGAAGAGCAGCTTCTTCTGCATTTTCTTCCACTATTGTTTCTGCCCCCTGTGCTTCACCGTTCACAGCAGGGGATTCCATACTGACAACTTCACTGTCCTCGGTTCCATATGGCTTCATCAGTTCCATATTGACCCAGCCTTCTGTACCGTCTTCGGTACGAACCTGTGCCCAGTGGCTTCCGTCAGCAAGTTCTGCATCTTCAAAAACCTGAAGCTTCGAACCGGCAGGTACTTCTTTATTTCCTGAAATCGTACCATATTTCTCACCGGGTCCCTGATACAGGTACACAGTACCGGCATCGTCTCTCGGCTCCACATCATAATCCGCATTATAGTCCACATGATCTGCACCTGCCAGATAAAGCTCAGATTCGATAGCTTCTGATCTGGTGACTACTTTCAAATCATCTTCCGGGACATAGCCATACATTCCGCTATACTGTGTATAGCCCCATACACGCTGATTCTCATCCGTCTTCTCACCTTCGATATGAAAGGCAGTTCCATTGGGAATCTGTGCATTATTCAGTTTCGTACTGTCAAAACTTGCACCGGAATAAAAATCCACGCCTCCGTCCGGAGATTCTACAACCATGTAATAATCTGTGATAATATCCGGTTTCTGAGATTTGCCTGCTTCATCTGCATAGACATTCACCGTCATCATGAGACAGAACAGCAAAGTCAGAAATGTTCTCATACATTTTTTCATAACGTCCCCTTCAATCTTTTTCTTTATTTTAACTTACGCTTATTTTCCCAATTATGCCATTTCATGATGCTGTTACCATTCTATCACAACTGCTAAAAAATAGTAATCCCTTTTTTTATATTTTTTATGAAAAACTTCGACAATTAATTACTGCGAACAAGCACTTTTCCATCATGCAGAAAAAAGGTCCTCCGGATATTCCGGAGGACCTGCAAAATGCTAATTGATTATTTGTAAAGTGGTCCGTATGTCTTGCATGCTCTGAAGTCTGCGCCTTCTTTGTCCATGCCGAATGCGTTCCATGCTGCCGGACGGAAGATCTTTTCTTCCGGTACGTTGTGCATGCAAACCGGAATTCTCAGCATAGAGCACATTGTGATCAGATCTGCACCGATGTGTCCGTAAGAGATTGCGCCGTGATTAGCACCCCAGTTGTTCATTACATCGTAAGCGGTCTTGAATGCGCCTTCGCCTGTGCATCTTGGAGCAAACCAGGTACATGGCCATGTGTAGTCTGTACGTTTCCAGAGTTTGTCAGAAACTTCTTCCGGAAGATGTACAGTCCAGCCTTCTGCGATCTGAAGAACCGGTCCAAGTCCTTTTACAAGATTCAGACGAATCATAGTTGCAGGCATTTCTGCTTTTGTTTCAAATCTGGAAGAATATCCGCCGCCACGGAAATATCCAAGGTCTGCGAAGTTCCAGGTAGTATTTGCCATGATTGCATCCTGATCTTCCTGAGTTACTTCATACCATGGTTTCATAACGCCGTTGCCGTCAGCATCTTTTGCTGCACCGTTTGCATCCAGACAGCATGCACCGGAGTTGATCAGGTGAATGAATCCGCCGCTTTCTTTTGCAACGCCTTCCAGATCATATCCTGTAGCTTTCTTAACTGCTTCCGGGCTCCAGTATGTACGAACGTCTGCAAACATCTGTGCACGGTTGGTAAGAAGTTTCATGAACATCATGCCAAGTCCGTTAAGAACGTCATTCTCTGTAGCAAGAATGTACGGTTCTCTTGCTCCGTTCCAGTCAAAGGAAGTATTCAGCATAGCTTCCGGGAAGTCACAGTTCGGATAGAAGTCTGTCCACTGTCTCTGGCCCTGGAAACCAGCAGCAAGAGCATTGTGTCCAACCATCTCTTCTTCACATCCAGCCGGAAGATTCTTATTTCCATTCATCAGGTCTTTGATGATAACTGCCATCTTAACAACAAATTCGAACTGCTCTTCTTTCTTCTCATCAGACATCTGCAGTTCTGCCGGGTTCTTATCGAAACCGATGTTGCATTTTTCTTTTGCCCATGCAAGAGCTTTCTGATATTCTGCTTCATCGTAGATGCCTTCTGTCATACGACGGATGATCTCAACCTCGTCAACAGATTCTACACGCATTCCAAGGTAAGATTCGATAAAATCAGAATCAATGATGGATCCGCCGATACCCATACAGATGGAACCGATCTGTAAATAGGATTTGCCTCTCATGGAAGCTGCTGCAACGGCTGCACGTCCGAATCTTAAGAGTTTTTCTTTAACATCTTCCGGAATAGTGGTGTCGTCTGCTTCGCAAACGTCATGTCCGTAGATACCGAATGCCGGAAGACCTTTCTGTGCATGTGTAGCAAGAACGGATGCCAGATATACAGCACCAGGTCTTTCTGTTCCGTTGAAGCCCCATACTGCTTTGATTGTCTGAGGATCCATATCCATTGTCTCAGAACCGTAGCACCAGCAAGGAGTAACTGTTACAGTGATATCAACGCCTTCTTTTCTGAATTTGTCTGCACATGCTGCGGACTCAGCAACACGTCCGATTGTGGTATCTGCGATAACAACTTTTACAGGTTCACCGTTGGAATATCTCAGATTCTCTTCGAATAATTTTGCTGCGGATTTTGCCATGTTCATGGTCTGCTCTTCCAGAGATTCACGAACTTTCAGAACACCGCGGCGTCCGTCAATTGTTGGTCTGATACCGATTACTGGGTAGCTTCCGATTAATCTGCTTTCTGCCATGATTAAAAATACCTCCGTTATAAAAATTCTCTTTCTCTGCTGCCTAACCCCGGCAGCATTTATAATTGAATTATACGATTGCAAAATGAAAATTACTTGTGTTATAATAGCAAAAAATAGGACAATATTCACTTTTTTAAATTTCTTGCTAAAATATCTGTAAAATTTTTATAAACTGCAGGAAGGAAGGTGGTTTTTTGCACGATTTAGACCACAATGAAGACCGGCCAAGAGGCACTTATGATTTTCCCTTTGAATTCCATCATGTGGAAAGTTCGCATCCCAGTTATGTCATGTCTTACCACTGGCATGTGGAATATGAAATCATCCGCATTCTCAAGGGCACTCTCGCCGTCACTTTAGACGAAAAAAGTTTCACAGCTGTACCTGGAGATGTAATTTTTGTCCATAGTGGAATCCTTCACAGCGGAATTCCTTCTGACTGTATTTACCAGTGCCTTGTTTTTGACGGAAATCTTTTTCTGAAGCATAATTCCGTCTGCGCAGGATATATGCAGAAGGTGATTCACCAGGATATCCTCATCTATCATCATTTTACAGAAAAATATCCGGAGATCCAGTCTGTTTTAAACAGTATTTTTGACGCCATGTGGAAAAAAATTCCCGGCTATGAACTGATTGTTCTTGGACAATTTTACCACTTTTTCGGTCTCGTTTTTAGTAATCATTACTATCTGGACGGTGTTACCAAAGCCCGCAGAGATTATAAGCGTATTCTCCAGCTGAAACAGGTACTGGAATTCATCGAGCACAATTATGCCTCACCGCTGACACTTCAGCAGCTGTCGGCCTCTGTCTCCATGTCACCCAAATATTTCTGCAGATTTTTCTCAGAAATGACCCATCAGACACCCATGGACTACCTGAATCATCAAAGAATCGAGCAGGCATGCTACCAGCTGTCCACCACCGATGATTCCATTACGGAAATTGCCTACAGGAGCGGTTTTAACGATCTGAGTTATTTTATCCGGACTTTCAAGAAATATAAGGGAATCACCCCGGGAAAATATAAGCGTTCCTGATTTTTATACGGCTCTGTTGATTTCCTCCAGAAATCTTTCCCCGTATTTGCTGTACTTATGTTCTCCCACACCATTTACCTGAAGCATTTCTGCTTTATCTTTTGGCTTCAGAATACACATATGTACGAGGCTTCTGTCTGAAAAAACAATATACGGGGGAACTTTCTCCTCCCGCGCGATCTGCATACGAAGAGTACGAAGCCGCTCAAAAAGCGGTTCGTCTTTTTCGTCCAGCAGCGTTCCTGCGGTATTTCCTTTTTTCTTCTCCGTATTCTTTTTCGGCTCCGGTCTTCTCTCCCTGGCCATTTTCATTGTCAGAACAGTATCTTCTTCCAGGAGTTCTCCTGATTTCTCCGTAAGTTTTACCAGAGTATATTCATCATTGGTCAGGGTGAGATAATTCTCAATCAGAAGATGATTAAAAATCTGTCTCAGACGATAGATGGGAACATCCTCACATATCCCATAACAGGAGCTTTCATCCATCCGGTATTTACGGAGTTTTGCTGTTTTTGCGCCTCTCAGTGTATCGAGAATCACTGTCATCCCGTATCTCTGGCGGCAGCTTTTCACACAGGAAACAATGGCACGTGCCTCCCGTGTCACATCTGTTTCCACAAACTCGGTCAGGCAATTGGAACAGTTTCCACAGTAATTGGAACCATATTCCCCAAAATAACGCAGAATATAGTCTCTCAGGCATTCATGGGTAAAGCAGTAATACGTCATCTTTTTCAGACGTTCCCGGTCGCGTTCCTGAACCAGCTCTCTTGTCACCGGATCCAGTTCCTGATTGTCACGATTCTGATCAATAAACATCTGATTCGTTACAACATCCTGTCCGCTGTAGAGCAGAATACATCTGGCAGGCTCTCCATCACGGCCGGCACGTCCTGCTTCCTGATAATAGCTTTCCATATTTTTCGGCATATTATAATGAATCACAAAACGCACATCGGATTTGTCAATTCCCATTCCGAAGGCATTGGTCGCCACCATGATCCGGCTTCTGTCATAAATAAAATCATCCTGATTGCTGCGTCTTTCCGCATCAGACAGGCCTGCATGGTAGCGTGTCACCTGAAATCCGTCTTTTGTGAGTTTTTCACACACTTCTTCCACAAATCTGCGGGTGAGGCAGTAAATTATACCGCTTTCTGTGCGATGGTTTGACACATATTCCCTGACCGTTTCGTACTTATTCCCCGGGGATTGTACTTCAAAAAACAGATTGCTCCGGTCAAATCCGGTGGTCTTTACATATGGCTCCTGAAGCATCAGAAGGTCAATGATGTCATCCCGGACTTCTTTCGTGGCTGTGGCAGTAAACGCACTGACTACCGGCCGTCTGGGCAATTTTTCAATAAATTCCGTAATTTTCAAATAGCTTGGCCGGAAATCCTGCCCCCACTGAGAAACACAGTGCGCTTCATCCACAGCTACCATCGCAATCTGTGCATGCAAGGCAAAATCCAGAAACGATTCTGTCAGCAGTCGTTCCGGAGCCACATAAATAATGGGATAACGTCCCTGTGATGCGTACTGAAGAGCTTTGTAATATTGATTTACGGTCAGGGAACTGTTCAGATATGCAGCCGATATTCCAGCCTGATTCAGACTGCTCACCTGATCCTTCATCAGAGAAATCAACGGAGAGATGACAAGAGTAATCCCATCCATCATCAAAGCCGGGATCTGATAGCAAAGAGATTTCCCCGCTCCGGTAGGCATGATGCCAAGAACATCTTTCCCGGCAAGAATACAGTCGATCAGCTTCTCCTGCCCTTCCCGGAACTGATCATAGCCAAAATAACGTTTTAAAATCCCGTATTTTTTCCCGGATTTCCCATTATCTGTTTCATAATTTGCTTCACTGTACTTTTCCTTATCTTTTTCGCGATATTTTTCACTGCATTCCATTCGCATTCCTCACTTTCTTCCCACATGTTCTCCAAGTTTCACCCGGGTCTCCATCCCATGAAAAGAATTTCTCAGAATATCCTCATCCGGAATGACCTTTCCTGCCTGCGTCATAAGAATAACGGTGGAACCTCCGAACGCAAAATTTCCTTTTTCTTCCCCTCTGCCAACCTTCCGTTTCCCCGGACGGTTCTCAATTTTCCCGACAAGCAGAGCCCCCACTTCCATCTGCAGAATGGTACCGAAATTTTCCGAACGCAGCAGACAGTATTCTCTTGTATTTTCCTTATAGATTGGGAACTGATCATTTGCCGCGGGATTGACCGTATGAAATACCCCCGGAATCTTCCGGCTGCCGGATACCATTCCCTGATCCGCATACACATATCGATGATAATCATCCACACACAGACGAAATACCCAGATATATCCCCCCGCATATTTTTCTGCCAGTTTCTGATCTCTCAAAAGACTCTGTACGGTATAAAACGTATCTTTGATGCAAAAAGAAGTGTTCTCTCCGATTTTATAAACACTCAGCCGACTGTCACACGGACTGATCAGAGTCTCCGGTGTTTCGTCTATTCTGCGTGCCCCGAGAGCCAGCTTTCTTTTAAAAAAATCATTATAGGAAGTAAACCTTCTGTCTTCGTAATCCGTCATGTCAATGGAATGGCTTCTGATAAAAGGACGAATTAGAATTCTGGAAACACCCGTATCCAGAAGCTTTCCCCCGACTCTGGATACCACAGGGGAAACCATTGGTTTCAAAAGCATTCTTCCTATTCTGCTGCCGTACAGTACCTGCAGAAAACGGTCCTGCAGGGAATTCTCTTCTGTAATATTTCCTTTTCTGTCTGCTGTAAGATGCATCCTATTCCTCCTGTTCTCTCAAATAACGCTAGGGTGTGTTTGAAAACCAGATCAGTGATACGTTCCGTATTTACTTATCGCTGTATCCATATAAACCACAATACACATTTCTGTCCTTCTGACACAAAAGTCATGTTCTTTCATGCAGGCATGAAACACATGACTTTTTCTCTTCCGTATCCTGTCATGTTACTGACAGTTATAAATCCTGATCGTATTAAAACAAGTAATAAGCAGCCGCCACATAAACCTGCCTTATTTTTCATCCCTGCTTCCATGTGTCGGATATTTAATATCGGCTTATTATCCCCCAAAATCTTTGTACCTGCATCACTCATAAAAATGCAGCAATTTCCACCAGGTACGCCATACAAACAGAATGACCAGAACGGCCGCCGCAACAACTGCCACCAGCAGAAATACTTCCTTTGTAGATGGTTTGCGGAATTTAAAATCTGTAACAAACAAAACTCCAACCAGTGCCACCATAATATGCAGAGCAATAATAAACATATCCCGCGTTGGAAACAGCGGAGATACCAGATACAGAAGCGGAAGCGCCACTGCCATGGACGTAATGGGCAGTCCCTGATAATACTTTCGTGCCTCAGCCGAAGTTTCCTGGCGTTTGGCTTCCATTACATTGAAAAATGCCAGTCGGATCAGTCCCGCCAGACCATACATAATCAGAATTGCCATGCTGTAAACATGGTCCATTCCCAGTTTGAAGCAGATGATCATCGGCAAAACTCCAAAACAGACTATATCACAAAGAGAATCGATCTGTATGCCAAAGCTTTTTTCATCCTCCGTTCTGTTTTTCTTTGTTCTTGCAATTTTCCCGTCAAACATATCGCAAAGACCGGACAAAGCCAGAAAGAAAATCGCCACGCGCAAATGCATCGTCACTGCACAGAAAATCCCTGCTGACGCAGATGCAAAACTAAGATATGTAAGTATTACTGTATAATCATAAAAACCAATCATTTGTACCTTCCCCTTCTCATAACCTCTGAGCATGCCTGAAAATTCATTCCATCTGTCTGCACACATGCTCTAAACAGTACATCGGAAAATACATACAGAAACATAAACAAGTCAGATGTATCCATTATTTCACTTACGATGTACTTAATTTCTGTGCTTTTTCCTTCCGGAACATATAATAAATCTGGGCCGTAAGAGTAAAAAGAGCACTGATCACAATCTGGCTGTAATAAGCCATACCCCTGGAAATAACCATAGCCGGAAGCGTGAGTTCGCCAAAAACTGCCGCAAAAATCTGCAGAAATAAAGTTTCACTAATCCCCATTCCTCCCGGAAGCGGCAGCATATCCACGGAAACGGAGATTACTGCCTGCAGAAAAATCACATCCCACATGGAAGTCCCGTTCCTCCCAAAAGAACAATACACCAGCCACGTTACAGCAAATAACGCCATACGCTGAACAAACGTGATCAGGATAACATTCACAATCACCCGTTTATGTCCACGTAGATACGCGGCTGTTTCCCTGTAGGTTTCCATGGAAGTCTGAAGTTTTTCCCTGTGCGCTTCCCCGTGTTTCATCAGATGCATTTTTTCCAGAAAATGCGTTCCTGCAATGATGATTTTCTCCGCCATAAGCGGATGAAAGACCAGAACGGTCATAAAAGTCACGCAAAAAACATTCAGCCCCAGTCCCAGATAATAAACCGGAAGAATTTCTTTCAGATAATGGTGAAGAAATCCTCTTCCGAAAATCAGAATCCCAACGCCGATCACAACCAGAACCAGCTTATAGGTTATGGTAATAATCATCAATATTACGGTCGATACCGGAATGGGAATCTTTTCCTTTTTCATGTAATAAATCTGCATAGGCTGTCCGCCGGTTGCCGATGGCGTAATACAACTGAAGAAAAAACCAACTGAGGAAAACAGAAAACAGATCCATTTTTTCAGATGTATCTGAAATGTGCGCATCATATACCAGATAATAATAGACTCTCCCCAGATAAAAAAAGTCACAAGACCTATTCCCGGAATCAGCCATCGGATATCCGCATGCATAATAGACTCTTTCAGTGCTCCCAGATCTTCCCCGTGAAAAACACCATAAATGGTAAGCCCGAAAACAACAGCCAGTAAAATTGTATTTCCTATTACCTTCTTCTTTGTCTGCATTTACTCTGCACCTGTTTTGTGAAAAATTTTACTGGTCACTTTGTCTGTCAGTTTCTGATATGTTTCCCATACGACCTGTTTTTTTCCAAGATAAAAACAGAACTCCGCAAGCAAGATACCTCCTGCCACATCCCAGATCACATGCTGTTTCGTCGTCAGCGTGGAAACACAGATCAGAATTGCCAGCAGAAAGGAACATTTCCGATACCAGCCGGAAATCTCTTTTCTTCCGCGCAAACCTATATAACAAAGCCAGCTTACCAGACAATGAATGGACGGGAACAGATTATCCGCCGCATCGATAGTATATAAATAAACCATCATCTGGTTAAATAGCCCGGAAGATGCCACAACAGGACGTGTATTCGTAGTCGGGAATAATATGTAACAAATCAGACAGACGGTTCTCGAAAGAAAATCGCATGAAAAAAACTGGCAGACTTCTTTTTTTCCCTGACGCGCCATCAGTATGTAATTCACAATCCAGAACACATAACTTCCAAAATAGATCAGCACAGACGGCGGCCAAAAAGGAATCAGTTCATCAAATCTGCTCTCAATATTGTAATGATGCCAGCCTCCGGCAATTACTCGCGAACCATAATAGACGGAAAAATTGAATAAGACGGCCAGAACAAGAGGAAACAGACTGTATTCGGGAACGAGCGATGTCAATAATTTCCTTATTTTTTTCATACCTCTCCTTTCGTTAATTATCTGCTCATTGATATGAGTATATCAAGTTTTCTGTAAACTCACAAGGCTATCTCAGGAACTTTAAGAAATCTTAAGATATTGGTAATGATTACGGAACTCACCACACGGCGGATATCCGGAATTTTTCAAGCACGCTCTGGTACATGCTATACACGCAGAATGATTTTCTCATATACCAGGCGGATTGCTTTCCTGTAATACAAAAACGTCTCCCGATGTGCTTCTCACATTCAGGAGACGTTTCTGTCAACATATGGCAAGTAATCTCTATTTAATCACTCCTGTTTTTTTCAGGACTTCTTCTACTTTATGTACCGGAATAATCTCCAGCTTCTCCTTAATTTCATCTGCCACATCCTCCAGGTCTTCTATATTTTCCTTTGGGATAAATACGGTCGTAATTCCTGCGCGTACGGCAGCCATCAGTTTTTCCGGAAGCCCTCCGATCGGCATGATCACGCCTCGCAAAGACGCTTCCCCTGTCATAGCAACGCTGGCACTGACTGCATTTCCCGAAAGCAGAGAGGAAATAGCTGTTGTAAGGGTAATTCCCGCAGAAGGGCCATCCTTCGGCACTGCACCGGCAGGAACATGAATATGCAGATCATTCTCCTCAAACAGCTGTGCCTTATCCGGGAACATACTCTTTGCCAGACTGACTGCAATCTGTACCGATTCTTTCATAACATCTCCCAGTTGTCCGGTAATGATGATCTGCCCGCTTCCTTTGGTAAACAGTGTTTCTATAAAGAGAATATCCCCTCCGGCCTGTGTCCAGGCAAGTCCGGTTACAATACCAGGCTTTTTCTCCTCCAGAATATGATCATGAATCATCGGCTTCTGATCCAGAAATTCACGGAGACGTTTCGTACTTACAGTCAGGGATTTCTGTTCACCTTTTACGAGCTTCACGGCTGCTGTCCGGCAAAGTGTATCCAGCATTTTTTTCAGCCCGCGGACTCCGGCTTCCATTGTATAGTCTGAAATAATCGCATGCAGAACTTCATCGGAAACCTTCAGATTGGCAGCCTTAATTCCCATGGTCTTCATTGCTCTCGGCAGAAGATGTCTTCTGGCAATCTGTACTTTTTCGGATTCTGTATACCCCGGGAACTGAATCACTTCCATTCGATTCAGTAGCGGCTCCGGTATGGTATCTGTAGAATTGGCTGTGCAGATAAACAATACATCCGAAAGATCATACGGTACATTCATGTAATGATCGGTAAATGTGGAATTCTGTTCCGGATCCAGTACCTCCAGCAGGGCACTTGCCGGATCTCCGCTGTAATCATGAGAAAGCTTATCCACTTCATCCAGCACCATAACCGGATTCGATGCACCGCTTCGTTTGATCCCATCCATAATTCGTCCAGGCATGGCACCTACATAAGTACGTCTGTGGCCGCGGATTTCTGCCTCATCCCTGATACCGCCCAGACTGACACGGACATATTTCCTGCCCAGCGCTTTTGCAATACTCTGGCCGATACTGGTTTTTCCGGTTCCGGGAGCTCCGACAAACAGCAAAATGGAACCGGACTGTTTTTTATTAAGAGCCATCACTGCAATCTGCTGAATTACTCTGTCCTTCACTTTTTTCAGGCCAAAATGCTCTTCGTCCAGAATCTTCTCCGCTTCTCCCAGATCTATTTCTGAAAATTCTGCCTTATCCCAGCAAAGTCCTGTCACAAAGTCCAGATAATCGTACAGCATTCCATATTCATGTCCGTTTTCTCCTTCCTGCTTCATACGGTTCAGGATTTTTTCCGCTTCTGCTCTGGCTGTATCGTTCATTCTGGATTCCTGAATTTTCTGCTGGAATTTCCGAAGGTCGGATACATTTTCCGGATGCATTTCATCCAGCTGTCTCTGAAGGATCTCAATCTGTTTGCGGATGGCCTCCTCTCTGTAAAGCTGCTCGTGGGTCTCCGCCTGCTCTTTCTGTACTTCATTGCTTACTTTTGTCACTTCAATGAATTCATACAGTGCTTTTTCCATCAGAGCTGTTCTGACGGAAATCTTATCAGCTTCCATAATGGCATATTTTTCTTCTGTAGAAATACTCAGATGATAAGACATGGTGCAGACCATTTCTGCCATGGTTTTCCACTGGTTGATATAGTTTCTTGCAACAATTCCCCACTGAAATCCCTGGACAAACTGCAATACAGCAGATTTCACCGCATCATAATGCTTTTTCTGTTCATCAGCGTCCATGTCTTCAATATCCGGCCGGTCCGTAGCTGTCACCAAAATTTCTTCCGGTGTTACATCCAGCATATCCACCATCACACGGCTGACCGCTTTGATTCCAACATTTCCATCCTTGTCAATATTATCGATCACGCCACTGGCACCAATATAGTAAAAATCTTCCTCTTTCATGTCGGAACGAGCCCTGTCTTCCTTCAGCATCAGGAAAATAGCCTCCTCGCCCACTACCGCTTCCTTCCGTACAATTTCCTGAAAATACTCCTTCTGGAAATAAAACGTCACACCCGGCAAAACAATCAAATCATGTGTTGGAATAACTACCATAATCAATCCCTCCTTGTTTTATCAGCACTCTTGTTCATCGAGTGCTAATTCTCATGTAAAAAAATACGCTTCCAGCGAAGCATTACTAAAGTCATAAATTATTTAACTGTTTGATTTTAAATTATATACCAATTTTTTATAATGTCAATCCTTTTTCATTCATAATATCTCGAAAATCTTGACATTCCCTTTCAAAACATCCACAATAAGACACAGATAAATTTTCAAACATGCTCTAAGTGCTTCTTATTCCTTTTTCATCAAACATATATTTCAGCTATATTATACAGGAGATGATTGATTATGAAAAAACTTGCTATTATATTTCCAGGTGTAGGTTATACCTGCGCAAAACCGCTCTTATATTACACTGCCTCCCTTGCAGCTGACAAAGATTACGAAATCATACGGCTTGATTACGGACAGGATATCCACAGTTTTCGCGGACGAACCCCTCTGGAACTAGAACCGGTCACATCCCTTGCTTTAAAGCGGACCATTCGCCAGCTGGAAGATCTGACTTTTGAAAAGTATGACCGGATTATTTTCATTTCCAAAAGTATCGGAACTGTAATTGCATGCGAAGCTGAATCCATTCTTGGCCTCCTAGGCAAAGTCCGTCACTTTCTCCTGACTCCGATTCCTGCAGCCATTCCTTATCTGAAAAAAGTAAACGGTGTTTATTTCTCCGGAACTGCAGATCCCTATATTCCGGAAAAAACTGTTCGTCAGGCAGCTCGTCTCTATCCAGAAAAGACTGGCGGTGTTTTTGAAAGATGCAACCACTCGCTTGAAAAACAGGGGGATACGATGGGAAATATCCAAAATCTCCAGAAAGTTCTGGAATGCCTGGAATGGATGTTGGAGCAGGAGTAAGTTAACCGAATAACTATCATTTATATACTAAAGTGGGCTTTAGT
This sequence comes from uncultured Blautia sp., assembly GCA_945864225.1. GTDB lineage: Bacteria > Bacillota > Clostridia > Lachnospirales > Lachnospiraceae > Blautia_A. The sequence continues at coordinate 13,443 of CAMBAL010000063.1, forward strand.
GAATTAAAGAAGGCTTTAGCTCAGAAGCAATCTTTGGGGATTCTCCGGGCTTAACTATATTTATGGCTTTCTCCGGAACTTTAGTTCAATGCGAAAAACTGTGAAGTGGGATGTGAAAAACCGTACGCGAAAGAGGAACCCCTCCAGGGGCTGCGGCGGGCATATACTTCCTGTTCCTGTGCGGGCTTCGGGGCTTAAGAAGTACTAAGGCTTTCCGATTTTCGCTAAAAGCGTGGACCGGATTCGTGGACTCGCCGTTGGCTCAGACAGCACAAATCCGGCCCAC
>CAMBAL010000064.1 GCA_945864225.1 uncultured Blautia sp.
AGATCTAGTACGGTCTCGTGGGCTCGGAGATGTGTATAAGAGACAGATGATACGGCATTTACCTTTATCTATTCCAAAAGAACCGGAACACCTGCAGCCAAAATGCCGAATCAGGTACCAGAAGATGTGGTAAAAGAACGATTCGGACGTCTTCTGTCTCTTGTGCAGGAGAACGGCAGAAAAGTCTCTTCCCGTTTTACCGGCACCGTAAAAGAAGTTCTGGTAGAAGAAGAAAGCAAAGAAAAAGGCATGCTGACAGGCCGCACAGAGCATAATCTTCTGGTGCATTTTGAGGGAGATCCGTCTATGATCGGAACCTATGTCAATGTAAGCCTTGATACCTGTAAGGGATTTTATTATTTCGGACATGTTGTATGATCGTTGACTAGTACATCGAAAAATAAATGACTAGCTATATCACGCAAGTGATATAGCTGGTTATTTATTATTCGATGTACTAGGTAATAGAAGTCAACGAAATTCCATAAACTGTACAACGATGTACTGGATGCAAATCATATTTTAGGAAAGAAGGAAACAGAAATTACGATGCTGAATGAAAAGGAACAGACCGAAGTACTTTTGCTGGTCAGAAAAACAAAAGAATTAATCTACAGAGAGCTGGAAGCAGCCAGAGTCACGGTAAAAGGTGCCGCTGACTATGTCACAAATGTTGATTTTGCAGTACAGGAATTTCTGAAAAAAGAACTGGAAGAACGTTTTCCGGATATCCGTATGATTGCAGAAGAGAAGGAAAACCGGGATTTGTCACCGGATGCCAGATACTGGATTCTGGATCCTATTGACGGAACCACCAATCTGATTCACCATTACGGACTGAGCGCGGTTGCACTGGCATTATATGAACAGGGACAGATTACCTTCGGGGCAGTATACAACCCGTTCCATGAAGAACTGTTCTTCGCGTCCCTTGGAAATGGTGCTTATTTCAACGGAGAAAGAATTCAGGTAAATAATCAGATTGCACTGAAAGACGCAGTCATATCCTACGGCTCCTCCCCTTATGAGAAAGAAAGGGCAGAACTGCTTTTTCCCCTGTTTCATCGAATTTTCAAATCTGTCGCAGATTTCCGCAGAACAGGTTCCGCAGAGCTGGATCTCTGTTATGTTGCATGCGGGCGTCAGCACGGCTTTATCGAACAGAATCTGAAACCATGGGATTATGCAGCGGGAAGCCTGATTCTTACAGAAGCAGGCGGCATGATCAGCGACTGGGAGGGAAAGGAACTTCCCTATCTTGTAAATGCAGATATTGCTGCAACCACCCGGACAATTGCAGAACCAATCAGAAAAATGCTTCAGGACTGAACCTGAAGCATTTTTTCTGATAAAAAGTACTTTGCATTTTCCTATAATGATTTTTCCTATGATAATATGAGATAAAAATCAGACTTTTTAAAATCAGATTATTTACTTTTGTCTTTCTTCCCTGACTGCATAACCATATACCCGTTTCCTTACAAAATAGAAACAGATTACCTGCAGAATAATAGAAATAATCCAGGATGCAGGATAAGAGATGAACAGTATATCCAGGGAACGATGATGCGGAAAGATACCGAAAATCCATACCACTCTGGTTCCTACCGTTCCAATAATGGAAAGAATCATAGGCACTGCAGAATAACCAAGTCCGCGCATCGGTCCCGGAAACAGATCCATCAGACCGCATAGAAAATAAGTAACCGTCGTATAGGAAAGAATTTCCATACCGCTCCGGATCACATCCGGATCGCTGGTATAAACTCTCAAAATTTCCGGACCGAAAACATAAAAACTGCATCCAAGCACCAGACCAACTGTCACTGACAGAAACATACATTCTACCAGAACTTTATCAATTCGTTTATATTTACCTGCTCCGTAATTCTGGCTGGTAAAACTCATACAGGCCTGTGTGACCGAATTAATCGAAGTATAAAGGAATCCCAGAATATTGTTTGCAGCCGTATAACCTGCCATGGCAACGGAACCAAAAGAATTTACAGAAGACTGCAGCAGCACATTGGAAAAATTAATGATCGTGCTCTGAAGTCCTGCAGGGATTCCCACCTGGAAAATCTGTTTCAGGTAATAGCTTTTGATTTTTAATTTTGAAAATCGAAGCTGATAACTTCCTTCCGACCGGTACAGGCAGCGCAGGACCAGATAACAGGAAATCATCTGCGAAACAACGGTAGCAATGGCAACTCCCGATACGGAAAGATGAAATACAATCACCAGTAGCATATTAAGCAGCGCATTGATGATTCCGGAAATGATCAGAAACACTAATGGCCGCTTCGTATCTCCAACTGCCCGAAGGACAGCAGCACCATAATTATAAAGCATAAAGAACGGCATTCCCAGAAAGTAGATTCGCATATAAAGCGTGGACTGATCAATAACATCCGCAGGTGTATCCATCAGTGCCAGTGCCAGTCTGGAAAAGATAAGTCCCGCAAAAGCCATGAACACACCGCTGATCATAGCAAACAGAATAGAAGTATGTACCGTCTCTGACATTTCCTTGGATTTGCCTGCTGCAAAAAAACGTGCGGCCAGTACATTGGTACCCAGTGAAATGCCGATAAACAGGTTGGTAAACATGTTGATCAGCGCTGTTGTAGAACCTACTGCCGCCAGGGCTTTGCTTCCGCTGAACCGTCCTACCACCACAATGTCTACCGCATTGAACATCAGCTGCAGAACACCGGAAAGCATCAAAGGCAGTGCAAAAGAGATCAGTTTATCCATGATCGAACCGCTGCACATATCAATCTCGTATTTGTTTTTTTTCAACTCTTCATCCCCTCATCCATTTATCTTTGCCGAAATTCGACAAAAAAATTCTTCTCCGAATCTCAATATAGCACAGACCAATCTGCTGGTCAATATGAGAAACCTTTTTGGAAAAACCAAATAAAAAATGTTGTTTCTTGCCCGATTCGCATCGAAAATTGCCAGATTTTCGTGGGATTTTGACTTGACATCAGATTTCTATGATAGTATCATTAAAGAAATATTTGTAAATTTCTGAAAGAGAGGAATTACGAAATGGCAAATGAACATGAAGAACAGATCAGAATCGTACAGGAGACCGTAGCAGGCAAGGAGATTACTTTTGCACATGTGATGGGCGGCCCTGCTCCGATCATTTACCAGAAACTCGGATTAAACCCGCAATTGGACTATCGTTCCTCAGCCATTGGAATTATGAATATGACACCGCCGGAATCAGCAGTCATTGCATCTGATATCGCAGTAAAGAGCGGCAATGTATATCTTGGATTCGCAGACCGTTTTACCGGAACGCTGATCATTACCGGAGAAATTTCCGATGTCATTTCCGCATTAACGGAAGTTGTTGATTATTTCCGTGATTCTCTGGGATATGTAGTCTGCAATATTACAAAAAGATAGGATGTGCGGTTTATGGCTCAAATGACCAAAAAAGAACTGCTGGAAAAGATCTTCCATGAGGATTACGAAAATCTGAAAGGCAAAAAACTGCGGATGACCCGTGTACGTGTTCCTGGCAAAGAAGTTTGCCTTGCACATGTGCTGAGTCCTTCCGATGCATGTATTTATCAGAATCTCGGTCTTCATATCGGTGTCCATGAGGGAGAAGATCATACGGGAGAATCCATTGGACTGATTCGTTTTACCCCCTGGGAGGCAGTTGTCGTAGCGGCAGATGTCGCAATGAAAAGTGCAGATATTCAGATTGGATTTATGGACCGTTTCTGTGGTTCTCTGATCATTACCGGAGGACTTTCCCAGGTACAGACGGCAGTGGAGGAAGTTGTCCGTTTCTTCTCTGAGGAACTGGGATTCAAAACCTGCGCGGTTCATAAAAGCTGAGAATAGATAGAGCAGAAGTGTCTGTTCATACAGACAGCACGATAAGGTGAATACATGAAAAAAATTTTTTTAATGGGCAGAAGTGAAGCCGGCAAGACTTCTCTGACACAGGCACTGAAAGGTGAAGAGCTTCATTATGTAAAAACGCAATATACTACAACAGATGAGGATACGATTGATTCTCCGGGGGAATATGCAGAATCCAAACGTTTCAGTGTGGGTCTGGCATGCTTTTCTTTTGAAGCGGATGTGGTGGCGATTGTTCAGGCGGCAGATGAACCGTTTAATCTGTTTGGAGCAAGCTGCAGGTGCTTTATTCTTCGTCCGTTGATCGGAATTATAACAAAGATCGATTCTCCTTATGCCAATGTGGAAATGGTGAAACAATGGATGATCAATGCGGGATGTGAACGTATTTTTCTGGTAAACAATGTTACAAGAGAAGGAATCGATGAGCTGATGGAGTATCTTCAGGAAGACATGCCTAAGCTGACGATGGAACAGGCCAGATTTAAACAGAGTCTTGGACTTAATGACTGGGATCCGCTCCCGGACGGAGTGGAATATCCAAAGGATACCCGGTGTGCGGAGGAAATCTGAGACAGAGACTTCTGCTAAGGATCCGGTGTCCGTAGGAAAATAGAAAGGTGGATTGGAATTCGTATGAATACACATACAAAAATATTTGCACATCGCGGATTTTCAGGCAGATATCCTGAGAATACGATGCTTGCTTTTACAAAGGCAGTGGAGACCGGCTGCTATGGTATCGAGATTGACGTACAGTTGACAAAAGATGGTGAACTTGTCATTATTCATGACGAGGGTGTGGAACGGACAACCGGTGCCAAAGGATATATCCGGGATTATACACTGGATCAGATCAAAGAGCTGAATGCTTCCGGGAAATGGGGCGATCAGTTCGGAAAAACAGAAATCCCCACACTGGATGAGTATTGCCGCATGATTGCCGGAACTTCCATGGTTACGAATATAGAACTGAAAAACAGCATTTTTCCCTATCCGGGTATGGAAGAGAAGGTGTGGAAGATGATTCAGAAATATCATCTGGAAGACAGAGTACTTATTTCTTCGTTTAATCATTATTCTCTTCTCAAGTTTAAAGAGCTTGCCGCTGATATTCCCTGCGGGATTTTGGAAGAGAGCATTGTTGTGGATGAAGCACAATACGCAGACAGACTGGGGATGCAGTTCCTTCACCCGTCACATCCTGCAGTGACAGAAGTATATGTGGAAAAAGCCAGGGAATATGGTCTTGGAATCAATACCTGGACAGTCAATGATGAAGAACTGATGAAAAAGCTCATAAGGCTTGGTGTTCATGGAATTATTACGAATTATCCGGATGTTGCAGTGAGATTATAAATCATCATATCATAGACCCATGATTATGAAAGAGCATTGGAGAAATCCAGTGCTTTTTTTGTGAAATTAAATGGAATTCTTACAAATCAAATGGAATGATTGACCTCCTTGCCGAACAGGCGAATTTGCATGAAGCACATTGTCCGGCAGGGAGGTTCTGGTTTTCATAGTATTATTTATAAAAAATCATTTCTTTTGTAATGGATTTCAAATCGTGTGCGCCGCACATGGACATGGTATCTGCAAGTTCCGAGCCTATTTTTTCGATATAGGTTTTCACACCTTCTTCGGCACCGCCGTAAACCGCGGTGACAAAAGGACGGCAGATCAATACCGCATCAGCTCCGAGAGCCAGCGCTTTAAAGACATCCGTTCCGCTTCGGATACCTCCGTCCACAAGTATTTTCACTCCGGTTCCGTTAAGGGCATCAGCGATCTCTTCCAGAACCTCCGCGGTTGCAGGACACTGGTCAAGAACACGTCCGCCGTGGTTGCTGACAACAATCGCAGAAGCACCGGCGTCTTTTGCTTTTAGCGCACCTTTAACGCTCATGATTCCTTTTACGATAAACGGTACGTCCGCCGATTTTATAATCTCACCCAGCTCTTCAACGGTTTTACTTCCTGCAGGCGGTGTCATGTTTTTCAGAAACGGAAGACCTGCAGCATCAATATCCATGGCAGCTGCAAAGATTCCCGCTTTTCTGCACAGTTCCAGCTTTTCTTTAATTGTATCAGGATTCCAGGGTTTTATAGTTGGAACACCGATTCCGCCGGCGGCTGCGATTGCCTGTGCAGCTCCCTCCATGACTTTGGGGTTGGTGCCGTCTCCGGTAAAAGCAGCGATTCCATTGTCTTTGCAGGCTTTTACCAGAATGTTGTTATAGGTAAGATCATCATATTTATCGCCATAGTGGAGATTGACTGCTCCTACAGGACCTGCAAAAAACGGATAGCGGAACGTCTGTCCGAAAATTTCCAGTTTCGTATCCGGTTCTCTGTTTTCACAGATGGTATCCATATTGATCCGTATTTCCTGCCATTTATCATAATTCCGTATCGCAGTGTCTCCACTGCCCTTGGCACCGGGACCGGGTATCTGATTGCGGCAGGCTTTTCCATTACAGATCTCACATGCCTTGCAGTAGGAACCGATGCATTCCTTTGCCTGCGCAAGTACTTCTTTATATGTCATTGACAAGATCCTCCTTTAGATTCCAATATATTTCGAACCATTATACCAAAAATCATGAAAAAATAAAATACCACAGATCATGATTCAATCTGTTATATGGAAAAATGTTTGTGTTTGACGATGAGAATCCGGTCGTTATTCAAAAATATCCTTGTAATGAAAACATGAATACGCTAAGATAGAATCAGATATCCGAAATACTATGGAGAATCTATTGTTGACAGACAGTAGATGAGGAGTTTTCATGAACAGGTTAGACAAAAAAAAGCTGCTATCTGCCGGCATTCTTGGTGTTCTGCTGGTTTATGCTTATATTGTAAGGTATGTGATCACGCTGCCGGGGATCATACCGGATACATTTCTGCGATTCAGCAGAGAAATGATCCATATGGGAATCGCAATCGTCTGGCTGATTTCCATCAGGCGCAGGGTCATGCAGAAATCTGTACGTTTCTATATGCTTTCTGTGGCTTTTCAACTGATCCTGTGGCAATATATCCGGGCAGCGAAATATTATTTTTTTTATGATACAAGTATATGCCGTTACTTATGGTACGCCTATTATATACCTATCATACTGATTCCGCTATATTGCTTTTATATTCAGGAATACATCGGCAAAGGGGATTCCTATGAAAAACCAAAGAGAATGCAGCTGTTGTATCTGCCTGCTCTGTTTCTCATTGGACTGGTTTTTACCAATGATGTACACCGTCTCGTATTTGGCTTTCCGGAAGGAATCAATGATTATAACAATTATACATACAAGATTTGTTATTTTTTGGTGATCCTCTGGTCCATATCTCTTGGGATCTATTCTCTCGTTATGCTTCTGGTGAAATGCCGGGCACCGGGAAACCGATGGTTTCAAAGAACACCGCTTCTTGTCCTTGGCGGAGCGCTTGTCGTATGGCTTCTCTATTGTCTTGGAATCCTTAATATGGATTTCACAACTGTAAGCTGCTTTGTGATTATTCTTTTGCTGGAGAGCAGTATACAGAGCGGACTTATCCGCACAAACTCGAAGTATGGACTCCTTTTTGGCGCTTCCACGATAGAAGCGCGTATTACAGATGAAGAATTTCATCCCTGCTACACATCCGATACGTCAGAGCCCGTGGACGAATCGATGATGCGCCTGGCTTTGTCAGGTTCTGTCAATCTTGAAAACAAGAGGCTCAGAAGTGCCCCGATTTCCAACGGTTATGTATTCTGGTGGGATGATATTACCGAGCTTAGTCGCTACACGAAAGAACTGGAAGAAACAGGAAAAGAGCTTGCTCATAAAAATGATCTGATTAAAGCGGAACTGGATCTCCAGGAAAAAAGTCTTCGGATAGCTGAAAAAAACCGTCTGTATGATCGAATTTCCAGAGAAGTGAATACCCAGATCACAGAGATTGAAAATCTTCTCTGCAAAGAATCTTCCTCATCTGATATCCGTGACAATCTGATAAAGATCTGTATCATCAGTGCCTACATAAAACGAAGAAGCAATCTTTTGCTGATATCGGAAGATACTGATGATATTCCTGCGAAGGAAATGGAGTTCTGCCTGAGGGAATCCCTTGACAATCTGCGTCTGGCAGGGATTTTATGTTCTCTGGACAGCAAATGCGAAGGAAAAGTAAAGGCAAACCGTCTTGTTGCTGTTTATGACATGGCACAGCAGGCATTTGAACAGACATTATGCGGATTAAATGCCCTTTTCATAAAACTGAGGATCTCCAATGGAAACATTTTTATGCGGCTTCAGATGGATTGCAGATGCGAAGTATGTTTTCCGGAAAAAACAGAATGGACAGCTTTGGGCGGCAGGGTAACTGCCAGAAGATCTGATGATATTCTCTGGGTTGAATTTCATCTGGAGAAAGGAGAGGACCGGATATGACAGCATTATATACCGTACATCAGAATATCAGAGGCATACTCATGATGCTTCTGTATTTCCTGTCTCTGATACAGATCGGCTGCCTGATTGCTTCCTTTGAGGGAAAAACGAAATATCTGGTCAAATATATTCTGCCGGTTTTTCTGCTGACCTTTACAGAACTGATTTTTCTCAGATATGTTAATAAGCAGATAGTAGTATACGGTGAGCTCCCGTCCGAAAAGAGATGGAACTGGCTGTTTCAGTTTCCAGCAGAAGCTGCAGGGTTAATGATACTGATTATCGGTATTTTTACCTTTTTATCATTATACAGAATATTACAGTATTACAGGAACTCCATAACAGTCTCATCAATTAAAGAAAGTATTGATAATCTGCCGACAGGGCTTAGTTTTTCTGCTCCGAACGGGAGAATCCTTCTGGCAAACCGTAAAATGGAAATGTTATCCCATGCTGTTACAGGAATGGATTTTCAGGATGCAGAACAATTCTGGGATATCCTGTACAGCGGGCGAGTATGTAAAGATGCAGAGCGTATTTCAGATGGAAATACACCCGGTATTCGTCTCAGTGACAGTACAATCTGGACGTTTGGAAAAAAGATACTGACTGTAGAAAATCATACTGTAGTGCAGATTACAGCAGCAGATACAACAGAGCTGTATGAACTGTCTGAAGACTTAAAGGAAAACAATCGGCAGCTGGCTGAGATGAATAACCGGTTGAGACAGTATGGAGAAAATATAGATTCTTTTGTAAGAAGCCGGGAAGTGCTCGAGGCAAAGATGCGCATCCATAATGAAGTGGGTCAGGCGCTGCTTGCATCCAGGTCTTATCTTCTTCATGAAGCAGCTCCACTGCAGGAAGCGGATATACTGAAACGATGGAAATATATAGTGGCTTTACTGAAAAAAGAGTCGGCACCGCAGGATTTCAGAAGAACATGGAATTATTTTGCAGATGCTGCTGACTCTGCAGGAGTTAAGATTATTCTTGAGGGAGAGCTTCCCGATAATGAGGAAACAGTGAAAATGATCGTAGCGGCAGCAGCGGAGGCGCTGACGAATGCAGTACGACATGCAGGAGCGGATGAGCTTTCTATAAAATTGTATGAATCAGAGAATAAACTTGAAATAACTTTTACAAACAACGGGCGCAGGCCGGCGGGAGAGATTACCGAGGGCGGCGGCCTGGAGGCATTAAGACTTCGTCTTGAAGAAGCGGGAGGTTCAATGAAAATATCAGCACGTCCTTATTTTGTGCTGAATATCACACTGCCAATGACAGCAGGAGGGAAGTTATCATGACAAATGTTCTGATTGTGGAAGATGATCCGATGGCAAGGACTCTGTTTGAGATCTATATGAAAAACAGCGAAAGATACCGGATGGCAGGAGCGATCGAAAGCGCGTCCATGGCAGAACTCTACTGTTTGAAAAAGCAGGTGGATCTGATCATTATGGATGTCTGTACGGCTCTGAATGCCAGTGGTCTTGACGCGGCAGCCAGGATCAAAAAGAATCATCCAAAGATTAAAATAATTATCGTGACAGGCCAGCCGGAATGTGATTTTATCAATCGTGCAAGAGAAGCCGGAGTTGACAGTTTCTGGTATAAAGAACCTTCGGAGGAAGTCATTCTTTCTATTATGGACCGCACAATGAGCGGAGAATCTGTTTACCCGGATTCTGTTCCGAAGTTAAAAGTCGGGAATGCTCTTAGCACGGAATTTACAGAATGTGAATTGAAAATTCTCCGTGAACTGACCAGCGGTGATACAGATGAGGAAATTGCAGAGCAGCTCCATCTGTCTGCATGGACGGTTCGAAAATATGTAAAAGTCATGTTGGAAAAAACCGGCTTTAAATCACGCACACAACTGGCTGTTGCAGCCAGGGAAAGCGGACTGGTTATTAAAGGTTATTAAAAGATAAATTTATTAAAAGATTTAGTGGTTATTAAAGGCTGTAAAAGGATATGAATTATAAAAACAGGCAACGTATGACATTAGGTATACTATGCCTGTTTTTTTATTATATATGATAGAGATTCTCGGAATCTTTTGCTGAATCCATTATATTATTGTGCATAATTACCAATACATTGAAAAGTATACTAATTTTAGTATATGAATTAATATAAACAATTCATAAAATAGAAAAAAACAGCAGTATGCAGAGGAGGTGATATCCTTGCGCATTGGCGTCATAAGTACACAGAACGGACTTCTGTCCGGCGCACTTATTAAATACCTGAATGAACGCGGTGAAATAATGGCACAGAGAATTCTGACCAGTGATCCTGACGAGCCTTTCAGCACTTGCTGTTCTTTAGACGCGGACATTCTTCTCATGGAAGTGACAAGAGTGCCGCACTATACACTGGAAGAACGTATGAAGACAATTGTCAGGATAAGATCAGAACTCCCGGATTGCAAAATTGCACTGCTGTGCGATGAAAATGCGGATCAGGAACTGGCTGAACAGATCAAGGATGCAAAGAAAAACAGGGTCATAGACGGATTTTTTTATTCCTCTGTGTCCGGAGAATATCTGGCAGCAGCTCTTGACAGCATGTAACTTCGAAAAAAGAATAAACCGTCTCTAGAAGAAAGGACGAAACGATGAAAAAAGGAAAAATTACAGCAGCGATTTTTACAGGATGAAAGGTAGGAATCCATGGTATTATGACGGTACCAACGGACAGCAGATCTTTGACAGGATCATGAACATCAACTGGGGATGGTCTGACGTAACAATTGACTGGGATGCAGGTACATTTGAAGGAACTGCATTTGAGAATGAACTGAAAGGAACCATCGGTTTTGAAGGAGATTCGATCGTTCTTCAATGGACAGAAGGAGCGAATGGAAGCGGTACGGCATATACCGAAGATTTTGATGAGACAACGGAATTTACGTATTCTTTAGTTGATCTGGACGGAGAAGAGGTTGTTGAGATCCATTATCTGAAAGATGACAGTGTATTTACTAATGCGGATGTACGTCCGTAAATGAAGGAGGAATCACCATGGGATTAATAAGAGCAGCTGTCGGAGCAGTCGGCGGCGTGATGGCAGATCAGTGGAAAGACTATTTTTACTGTGAAGCAATGGATAAGGACATTCTTGTAAAAAAAGGAAGAAAACGAACAGGCAAACGTTCTTCCAATACACGCGGAGAGGATAATATTATCACAAACGGCTCCGTTATCGCAGTAGCGGACGGACAGTGCATGCTGATCGTAGATCAGGGACGTGTGGCAGAACTCTGTGCGCAGCCGGGCGAGTTCATTTATGATGTGTCCACGGAACCCAGTATTTTTACCGGTGATCTGAAAGAAGGAATTGCTCAGACATTTGAAAATATCGGAAAGCGTTTTTCCTTCGGCGGAGATGCACCCAAGGACCAGCGCGTGTATTATATCAACACCAAAGAACTGGTGGATAATAAATTCGGTACAGCGAGTCCGATCCCATTCAGGGTCGTAGACAGAAATATCGGTCTTGATATTGATGTATCAGTGCGCTGCAATGGAATCTATTCCTACAGGATCGCAGATCCGGTGCTTTTCTATACCAATGTGTGCGGAAATGTGGAATCGGAATATACGAGAGCGGAAATTGACAGCCAGCTGAAAGCAGAATTTCTGACAGCACTTCAGCCGGCTTTTGCAAGGATTTCGGAACTTCAGATAAGGCCCAGTGCGATTCCGGGTCATGTTCAGGAGCTTTCCGAGGCCATGAATGAAGCTCTTACAAAAAAATGGTCACAGCTTCGCGGACTGGAGATTGTTTCTGTTGGTGTGAATCAGGTTACCCTTCCCCCGGAAGACGCGGAAATGATCAAACAGGCACAGAGAACTGCCATTATGAGAGATCCTACGATGGCAGCCGCCACTCTGACTGGCGCACAGGCAGATGCCATGAAAATGGCGGCATCCAATGAAAACGGTGCCATGATGGGCTTTATGGGCATGAATATGGCTTCCCAGGCAGGCGGCATGAATGCACAGACTCTCTTTCAGATGGGAGCGGAACAGCAGGCGAGAAATCAGGAAATGCAGCGGCAGCAGATGATGAACGCGAGTCAGCAGAATTCTTCTGCAGGACAGTCTGTACAGAGCAGCAGCAAATGGATCTGCAGCTGCGGAACAAAGAACAACGGAAAATTCTGTATGAACTGCGGTAACCCGAAACCCGTACCAAAACCTGCGGACGAATGGATCTGTTCCTGCGGCGCGAAAAACAGCGGCAAGTTCTGTATGAACTGCGGTGCGCCAAGACCTGCAGCCCCGGAAGGATGGACCTGCAGCTGCGGTGCTGTAAATAAAGGAAAATTCTGCATGGAGTGCGGAAGACCGAAACCTGCAGGAATACCTCAGTACAAATGTGATAAATGCGGATGGGAACCGGAAGATAAACAGCATCCGCCGAAGTTCTGCCCGCAGTGCGGAGATCCATTTGATGACGGTGACATTATCTAAAAGCAGGAAATTTTTCGTAAGATATATTGTTTAGAAAGAGATATTATAAAAGTAAATCTTATAAAAGGAGATTTTATAAAAGGAGGACTATTGTTTATGGGATTATTTGGAAAAGTATTTGAGAAAAAAGTATGTGATATCTGCGGCGGTGAAATCGGACTTCTTGGAAACCGCAAGCTTGATGATGGAAATCTCTGCAAGGACTGTGCAAAGAAACTTTCTCCATGGTTTGAGGAGCGCCGTCACAGTACAGTAGAGGACATCAAAAAACAGCTGGCATACAGAGAAGCAAATAAAGCGAAAGTTCAGGCATTTCAGATTACCCGTGAATTTGCGGGAGACAGCTATCACGTATTTCTTGATGATACAAAAGGGCAGTTTGCTGTAGCGTTACGCTTCAGTGTCGAAAACAATCCTGATATTGTGGATCTGTCACAGGTGGTAAGCTGCCGTCTGAATATTGAACAGAACCGACGTGAAGAACAGTACCGTGACAATGAAGGTAATCTGAAGGATTATAATCCTCCGAGGTATAGATATTCCTATGACTATTCCATTAAACTGGGCATCAATTCCCCCTGGTTTGATGATATGGACTTCAGACTGAACAGTTCTTCCGTTGATGAGCATGACCGCATGAAAATGTCAGAAATGGAAAATACCGGAAACCAGATTGTTGCTGCGCTTACCGGAATGGGTTACGCTCCGCAGGCAGGCGGAATGTACGGTCAGCCGGTAAATGGAATGCAGGGTGGAATGTACGGTCAGCCGGTAAACGGAATGCAGGGCGGAATGTACGGTCTGCCGGTAAACGGAATGCAGGGCGGAATGGAGGGGGCGCCGGTG
>CAMBAL010000065.1 GCA_945864225.1 uncultured Blautia sp.
CGATTGTAGGTTATTCCATCAATGCTACCATTGTTATCTTTGACCGTATCCGTGAAAATCTTCATGGAAGCAGCAGAGTGGATGGCCTGGAAGAAATCGTCAATGCAAGTATCACAGAAACACTGACAAGAAGTATCTATACTTCCATCACCACCTTCATCATGGTTGCGATTCTTTTCATCATGGGAGTTTCTTCCATTCGTGAATTTGCAGCACCTCTGATGGTTGGTATTGTCTGTGGTGCATATTCTTCTGTATGCATTACAGGTGCTCTGTGGCTGGTATTTAAGAAAAGATTCCAGGGTGGTGTACAGCCTGCTGGTGCAGCTGTTGCCAAAGCTCCTGCAAAGGAAGTAAAAGCTCCGGAAAAAAAGAAAACAGCCGGTACTGAAACAGCCAGAAAAGATCCGGTTCAGCCAAAGAAGAAAAACCGCAAGAGAGTCGCAGAACGTCTTGCAGCTCAGGAAGCAGCCGCAAAAGAAGCGGATGAAAACAAATAAGAAACTCGGATGGTATTTGCCTGAAGAACAGAAATGCCTTCTGAGAGTTTTTCTGAACAAACGTATACATATCCCGGGACAGGAATAAAACCTGCCCCGGGATGTTTTGAATTACGGCATTTCTGTGTGACAGAAAAGAGAGGGAACAGAACATGATGGAAAAATGGGTTGTAACAGCCAAGAGAGCAGATTTTCAGGAAATCGGCAGAACCTTTGAGATTGATCCGGTGATCGCAAGACTGATCCGCAACCGGGATGTGGAGGGAATGGATCATATCCGGACTTATCTGTACGGGGGCCTGGAAGAACTGCCGTCCCCGTGGCTTTTGAAGGATATGGAAAAAGCGGTAGATATTCTTTTGGAAAAAATCAGGAGCCGCAGAAAGATCCGGATCATTGGAGATTATGATATTGACGGTGTGACGTCTACCTATATCCTTCTGAAAGGAATCCAAAGACTTGGCGGAAATGTGGATACCTATATTCCGGATCGGATCACAGATGGCTACGGTATGCACCAGGAATTGATCCTTCGGGCAAAAGAAGACGGAATTGATACGATTGTTACCTGTGATAATGGGATTGCCGCGTCAAAAGAAATTGCATCCGCCCGTGAACTGGGGATTACTACCGTGGTTACCGATCACCACGAAGTTCCCTATGAAGATACCGAAAACGGACGCATCTACCGTATTCCGCCGGCAGATGCGGTGATCAATCCCAAACAGCAGGACTGTACTTATCCGTTCAAAAATATCTGTGGTGCTGTGGTTGCATGGAAACTGATATGGGCGTTATATGAAAAGTCAGGCTTGCAGCGGGAAGATATTATGAGCTTCCTGGAATTTGCGGCCATCGCAACTGTTGGCGATGTGATGGATCTTCAGGGAGAAAACCGGATTATTGTAAAAGAAGGACTGAAATGTCTTTCCAGAACATCGAATTATGGATTGCGGGCACTGATTCAGGCAAATGGTCTGGAGGATACGGAGATTTCTTCCTATCATGTTGGATTTGTGCTGGGGCCATGTATCAATGCCAGCGGAAGACTGGATACCGCGTCGCGTTCGCTTACTCTGTTTCTTTCGGAGGATGCGGAGAATGCCGCACGCCTTGCCGGAGATCTGACAGCACTGAATCAGAGCAGAAAGGCGATGACAGAGCAGGGAAAAGATGAGGCAGTAAAGCTGGTTGAAGAGACAGCAGATGGGAGAGACCGGGTTTTGGTTCTGTATCTACCGGAATGTCACGAAAGCCTTGCCGGAATCATAGCCGGAAGAATCCGTGAAAGATACCATAAACCGACATTTGTTTTGACAAGAAGTGAAACAGGAGTAAAGGGAAGCGGACGTTCCATAGAAGCGTATTCCATGTATGATGAGCTGGTCAGATGCTCTGAACTGCTGGAAAAATTCGGAGGGCATCCCATGGCAGCCGGACTTTCCCTGAAAGAAGAAAATGTCGGTGAATTTCGCCGGCGCATCAATCAGAACTGTACCCTGACGGAGGATGAACTGATGCCGAAGGTTGTGATTGATGTACCCATGCCTCTTTATTACGCAGGCAGGGAACTGGTGGAACAGCTTTCTCTTCTGGAACCCTTTGGAAAGGGGAATACGAAGCCTTTGTTTGCGGAGAAGGGACTTCATGTTTTAGGACTCCGGATTTTGGGCAAAAATCGTAATGTAGCCAAAATGCAGCTGATGGACGCAAAAGGAAATGTAACGGATGCGGTATATTTCGGAGAAGCAGAGGAATTCCAGAGATTTGTCCAGAGCAAAGAAACCGTTTCTGTGACCTATTATCCGGAGATCAATTCCTATCAGGGAAGAGAAACGCTGCAGGCAGTCATCCGGAATTATCGCTGAAAGAGTAAGAAAGAGGACGATTTCCTGACGCGCTCTGGTGTAATTCCTCGATGTATGTCGGGTTTTCATTGATTCTGAAAAAAAAAGGTGTTATAATATAGAATATTTTTATCACATAGTAATATTTTTATAAATATTCTGAAGAACAGTGTAAGGAGTGGAAGATAAAGATGAAAAAAATTGAGGAATATGTAAGAAGCATTCCGGATTTCCCGGAACCGGGGATTATTTTCCGTGATGTTACAAGTATTTTACAGGATGCCGATGGACTGCAGCTGGCAATCGACTCCATGCAGGACTGTTTGAAAGATGTGGACGTAGATGTGATCGTTGGTGCGGAATCCAGAGGATTTATTTTTGGAATGCCGATTGCGTATAATATGCATAAGCCTTTTGTTCTGGTCCGCAAGAAGGGAAAACTTCCCTGTGAAACGATTTCCAGAGAGTATGATCTGGAATATGGTACAGCAACGATTGAAATGCATAAAGACTCCATTAAACCGGGGCAGAAGGTTGCCATTATCGATGACCTGATTGCTACAGGCGGTACGATCGAAGCAGCAGCCAAGATGATCGAAGAACTTGGCGGAGAGGTGGTTAAGATCGTATTTCTGATGGAACTTGCCGGACTGAATGGACGGGAGAAACTTGCAGGTTATGATGTATCATCGGTAATCTGTTATGAGGGCAAATAAACCGCTTGGAGCGAACGAGATTTGATTTGAGGGGAACTGAGTATGGCAGAAAAAAGACAAAAAGCAAATCAGGAACCGTCCTCTCTGGAGGTCGAAAAAGAAAAGCTGGAATCTGTCAGGAAAGCAGATGCGGCAGTGAAAACCATGAATGATTTCACCAGTCCGGAAGATTTATATCATGAGCTGATAGCCAGTGTAAAGAAATACCATCCGTCTACGGATATTTCCATGATACAGAAGGCTTATGAAGTTGCCAGAGAAGCACATAAGGATCAGAAGAGAAAATCGGGAGAACCGTATATTATCCATCCTCTTTGTGTCGCAATCATTCTTGCGGATCTGGAACTTGACAAAGAAACCATCGTGGCAGGTCTGCTTCACGATGCAGTGGAAGATACCTGGATGACTTCGGAGGAAGTGGAAAAGGAATTCGGACCGGAAGTTGCGCTTCTCGTGGATGGAGTAACGAAACTGGGACAGCTCTCCTATTCTGCAGACAAGGTGGAATTGCAGGCAGAAAACTTAAGGAAGATGTTTCTGGCAATGGCCAAGGACATCCGTGTCATTCTGATCAAGCTGGCAGACCGTCTTCATAATATGCGTACACTTCAGTATATGCGGCCTGAGAAACAGCAGGAAAAAGCCAGAGAAACGATGGATATTTATGCACCGATCGCACAGCGTCTTGGTATTTCCAAAATTAAAGTGGAGCTGGACGACCTTTCTCTGAAATATCTGAAGCCGGATGTATATTACGACCTTGTAGAAAAAGTGGCACTGCGCAAAAGTGTCCGCGAAGAGTTTGTAAACGGAATCGTACAGCAGGTGAAGAAACACATGGAAGATGCCGGGATCAAAGCGCAGGTGGATGGCCGTGTGAAGCACTTTTTCAGCATCTATAAGAAGATGGTAAATCAGGATAAGACGATCGACCAGATTTATGATCTTTTTGCAGTGCGTATTCTTGTAGATACAGTGAAGGACTGTTATGCGGCGCTGGGTGTCATTCATGAAATGTACAAGCCGATCCCCGGCCGTTTCAAGGACTATATTGCCATGCCGAAGCCGAATATGTACCAGTCTCTTCATACAACTCTGATCGGTCCTAATGGACAGCCGTTTGAGATTCAGATTCGTACTTTTGAGATGCACAAAACAGCAGAGTACGGTATTGCTGCTCACTGGAAATACAAAGAATCTTCCGATGGCAAGGTGCCGGTAGGAAAGAGCGAAGAAGAAAAATTAAACTGGCTGCGTCAGATTCTGGAGTGGCAGAGGGACATGTCTGACAATAAAGAATTCATGAGCCTTCTGAAAAATGACCTGGATCTTTTTGCAGACAGTGTTTACTGTTTTACTCCGGAGGGAGATGTCAAGACACTTCCCAATGGTTCCACACCGATTGACTTTGCATACAGTGTCCACAGTGCAGTAGGCAATAAGATGGTAGGCGCAAGAGTGAACGGCAAGCTGGTTCCGATTGAATATCAGATCAAAAACGGTGACAGAATTGAAATCATTACTTCCCAGAATTCCCAGGGACCGAGCCGCGACTGGCTGAAACTGGTCAAGAGCACACAGGCCAAGAATAAGATCAATCAGTGGTTTAAGAAAGAACTGAAGGAAGATAATATCCTCAAGGGAAAAGAAATGCTGGCGCAGTATGCCAAGGGAAAAGGTTACAAGATCAGCACTTATACAAAATCTCAGTATCTGGAAGCAGTTATGCGCAAATATGGCTTCCGTGACTGGGAATCCGTACTGGCAGCCATCGGACATGGCGGTCTCAAAGAAGGCCAGGTCTTCAATAAACTGATGGAAGCCTTCGAGAAGGAAAATAAAAAGAACCTTACAGATGAACAGGTTCTGGAAGCTGCCAATGAGAATCAGGAGAAGCTTCATATTGCCAAGAGTAAGAGCGGAATTGTGGTGAAGGGAATCCATGATGTGGCAGTGCGTTTTTCCAAATGCTGCAGTCCGATTCCGGGGGATGAGATCGTGGGATTTGTCACAAGAGGAAGGGGCATTACCATTCACCGTACCGATTGTGTAAACGTTCTGAATATGCCGGAAATTGACAGAACCCGTCTGATCGAGGCAGAATGGCAGCAGCCGGATACGAAAACAGCAGAAAAATATATGGCAGAGATTCATGTGTTCGCCAACAACCGTACCGGTCTTCTGGTGGATCTGTCCAAGATCTTTACAGAGCGTAAAATTGATGTGCGGAGCGTGAACAGCCGTACCAACAAACAGGAAAAGGCAACGATTTCCATGAGCTTTGAAGTAAAGAGCAAGGAAGAACTGAACACCCTTATCGAAAAAATCCGTCAGGTGGAAAGTGTTCTGGATGTGGAACGTACCACCGGCTGAGAAGGAGTTATAGATGGCAAAATTAGAACTGCAGAAATGTATCGTGGGAAATGTATATACAAACTGCTATTTTTTGAAGAATAAAGAAACAGGAGAAATGCTCATTGTAGACCCGGGAGCTTCTGCGGATAAAATTTTCCGCAAAGTTGCGGAAATGGGCGGAAAGCCTGCAGGTATTCTGCTGACTCATGGACATTTTGATCATATTCTTGCTGTAGAAGAGGTCAGGGATCAGTATAAGATTCCTGTATATGCAAGCCGTTCTGAACAGCAGATGCTGAAGGAACCGTCCATGAATATGTCCAGTCATTACGGAACGGGATGTTCCATAAAACCGGAAGAACTTCTGGATGATCTGCAGGTGTTTGAAGCAGCGGGATTTTCCGTACAGATGCTGCTCACACCGGGACATACACCGGGCAGCTGCTGTTATTACCTGAAGGAAGAAGACGTTCTTTTCAGCGGAGATACGTTGTTTTACGGATCTGTCGGAAGGACGGATTTTCCGGGAGGAAGTACGGCACAGATTGTAAGAAGTCTTCATAAACTGGTAGATTCCCTGCCGGAAGAAACGGAAGTCTATCCGGGGCATGATGCTTCTACTACCATAGGTTATGAAAAGAGGTATAATCCATTTGTGTAAAATCCAGATTCTGTTTTTGGACAGAGAATTTGAACATGATATTTATGAACTGATCAAAGCTTTTTATCCGGGAGCAGAGTTCCACATTTCTTACAGTGAAGAAGAGGAGATTTGTGGAACTGTGTTCCGGGTGGAAAAGATTGGGAACGATTATGAGATCCGCTATAAGAATGAAGAACACAAAGGGGTTGTTCATGCAGAAGTGATAGAAGGGCAGACGAGGGATGCCCTTATTTCTTGCATCAGAGGAAAGGACTCGTCAGATTCTTCTGCAGGTTCCTCTGCCCGAGGAGAGTCCTCAGGGCAGGAGTGTGATCAGAATTGCAAAGAATCGGAGCAAATGCCGGCTGCGAAGCGCTCTCAGGAGGAGATGGAACTTCGCAAACAGAATAAGGACAGTATCAAATATGCGCTGTATCGCATTCTGGAAAAAATGACCGGAAGAACACTGCCGTGGGGAAATCTTACAGGAATTCGTCCTGCAAAGCTTGCTATGGGAATGATCGAATCCGGGATGACGAACCCGGAGATTGCCAGAGAAATGCGGGAAAAGTATCTGGTAAGTCCTCAGAAGGCAGCACTGGCAATCACAATCGCCAATCGGGAAAGGGAGATTCTGAAAAATATTGATTACGAGAATGGATACAGTTTATATGTCGGTATTCCGTTTTGTCCGAGTATCTGTCTGTATTGTTCTTTCAGTTCTTATCCCTTGAAACTGTGGAAAGCAAAGGTGGATGACTATCTGGATGCGCTCTGTAAAGAAATCCGCGCTGTTGCAGAAATGATGAAAGGACGCAAGCTGGATACGGTTTATATCGGAGGAGGAACTCCCACGACACTGGAACCGGAACAGTTTACCCGTCTTCTTGGAACATTGGATGATGCGTTCGGATTAGACGGACTTGAGGAATTTACCGTGGAAGCCGGACGGCCGGACAGTATCACAGAACAAAAACTTATGGCTATGAGGAAATTTCCTGTAAGCCGTATTTCTGTGAATCCTCAGACAATGAATCAGAAAACTCTGGACATTATCGGACGCCGCCATACAGTAGAACAGACGAAAGAAGCTTTTCATATGGCAAGGGAATGCGGGTATGACAATATCAATATGGATCTGATCGTAGGTCTTCCGGGAGAGGATTACTCCATGGTTGAGAAAACACTGGAAGAAGTCCGTAAACTGTCTCCGGACAGTTTGACTGTTCATTCGCTGGCAGTAAAACGTGCGGCACGTCTGAATATGTTCAAAGACCGGTATCAGGAAATGACATTTGAGAACAACCAGCAGATCATGGATCTGACGATGAAAACGGCTTATGAAATGGGAATGGGACCCTATTATCTGTACAGACAGAAAAATATGAAAGGGAATTTTGAAAATGTTGGCTATGCAGCAGTTGACAAAGCCGGAATTTACAATATACTGATTATGGAAGAAAAACAGCCGATCATTGCATTGGGAGCCGGCGGCTCCTCCAAGCTGGTTTTTGACCATGGGAAACGCATTGAACGTGTGGAAAATGTAAAGGATGTATCCAATTACATCAGCCGCATTGATGAGATGATTGAAAGAAAGCGGGCAGGCATCCGGACCTGGCTGTGACTGACAGGAGGTGTGCTCTTTGGGTTCGTCATACAAAAGGACGTCAGATACCCCGGAGAGGATTCTGGAATTTGATTTAACTACAGAATTGAATCATGGTATGGCGGTCAGTAATCTGGCGTATGCGGTCGCAGAGGAATTGGGGCTGGAAGAACATCTGTGTTATGAACTGGCAATTGCCGGAATGCTTCATGACATCGGCAAGCTGAAACTGACATGCTATATTAACGGGCAGGAATGTAATCCTCTGGTGATTGAAGAACTGAAATATGTCCGCATGCATCCGACACTGGGGTATGAGGAACTCAAAGACCAGGGATACTCGGATTTTATTCTGGAGAGTATTCTTTATCATCACGAAAACTATGACGGGAGCGGTTATCCAGCTAACAAGGCCGGAGAGGAAATTCCTGTCGGAGCAAGAATACTCAGGGTGTGTGATGTTTTTTCCGCACTGAGCTCCAATCGTCCGTACAGAAAGGCATTTGACCGGGAAACCGCCATTGAACTGATGATTGAAGAAGTCAAGAATTTTGATATGGATGTTTTTATTGCATTTCAAAAAGTAATACACAACACATAAGGAAATACGAGGAGGAAAAGATGGCACTGAAAAAGAAGCCGGTAACCGGCATGAAAGATATTTTACCAAGGGAGATGGAAATCCGTAATTATGTGATGAACATGATTCGGGAAACATATAAAACATTCGGTTTTTGTGCAATCGAGACCCCCTGCGTGGAGCATATTGAAAATCTCTGCAGCAAACAGGGCGGTGAGAATGAGAAACTGATCTTTAAAATCCTGAAACGCGGGGAAAAACTGAAACTGGACGAGGCAAAAGAAGAGGCAGATCTGGTGGATTCCGGTCTCCGTTATGACCTTACGGTTCCTCTTTCCAGATATTATTCCAATAACGCCAATGAGCTTCCGGCTCCGTTCAAAGCACTTCAGATGGGAAATGTATGGAGAGCTGACCGCCCTCAGAGAGGACGTTTCCGCCAGTTTATGCAGTGTGATATTGACATTCTTGGAGAGCCTACTTATCTTGCGGAAATCGAACTGGTACTGGCAACGACGACGCTTCTTGGAAAACTGGATTTTCATAATTTTACCATTCGTATCAATGATCGCAAGATTCTGAAGGCTATGGCACAGTACAGCGGTTTTCCGGAAGAAAGCTTTGACACTG
Source organism: uncultured Blautia sp. (assembly GCA_945864225.1). Taxonomy (GTDB): domain Bacteria; phylum Bacillota; class Clostridia; order Lachnospirales; family Lachnospiraceae; genus Blautia_A. The sequence continues at coordinate 8,881 of CAMBAL010000065.1, forward strand.
TATTCATTATCCTTGATAAAATGGATAAAATCGGCCTGGAAGGCGTTGCAAAAGAACTGGAAGAAGAAGGATTTTCCAAAGAGAGTATCGATACGTATCTCGGCATGTTCCAGGAAATCACCTCTGATGTGGAAGGTGTCCGTTACTGCAAAGAGAAGCTGAAAGAGGTACTGGATCCAAAAGTTGCCGAAGATCTGGAAACGATCATTACAACTGTGGACGCTGTAAAGACGGCCGATTTCCGTATGTCCTTTGATCCGACTCTGGTGCGTGGAATGTCTTATTATACAGGACCGATTTTCGAGATTGCTATGGATGAGTTCGGCGGTTCTGTCGGAGGCGGCGGACGTTATGATGAAATGATCGGTAAATTTACCGGAAACAATACCAGTGCCTGCGGTTTTTCCATTGGATTTGAACGAATCGTTATGCTTCTTCTGGAGCGCGGTTATGAAGTTCCCACTGCAAACGGCAAAAAAGCATACCTGATTGAGAAGAATATGCCGGCAGATAAGCTGCGTGAGATTCTGAAACAGGCGGAAGAAGAACGCAGAAATGGAGCACAGGTCAATATTGCCATTATGAAGAAGAATAAAAAATTCCAGAAGGACCAGATGATGTCTGAAGGATATACGGAATTTGTGGAATTCTTTAAAGACCGTATGTAAGAACAGATTATAAGTAAGAAAAGCTTGAAAAAAGGAGAACAATCATGGCTGAAAGTATGAAAGGTCTGCATAGAACCTGCCGTTGTGCAGAAGTGACGAAAGAAATGATCGGCAGCGAAGTGACTTTGATGGGATGGGTGCAGAAAGCACGTGACAAAGGCGGAATCGTATTTGTGGATCTGCGTGACCGTTCCGGAATCATGCAGTTGATTTTTGAAAACGGAAGTATTGATGAAGAAGGTTTTGAAAAAGCCGGTAAGCTGAGAAGCGAATTTGTGATCGCAGTCATTGGTACTGTTGAAAAACGTGGCGGTGCTGTCAATCCTAATCTTGCAACAGGCGAGATTGAATTGCGTGTAAAATCTCTTCGTGTTCTTGCGGAATCCGAAGTTCCGCCATTCCCGATTGAGGAGAACAGCAAGACAAAAGATGAAATTCGTCTGAAATACCGTTATCTGGATCTGAGAAGACCGGATCTTCAGAGAAATATCATGCTGAAGAGCCGTGTGGCAATGCTTACAAGACAGTTTTTTGCAAATGAAGGATTTCTGGAAATTGAAACGCCGATGCTTGGCAAAAGCACTCCGGAAGGTGCCAGAGATTATCTTGTTCCTTCCCGTGTACATCCGGGATGCTTCTACGGACTTCCGCAGTCTCCGCAGCTTTACAAACAGCTTCTGATGTGCTCCGGTTATGACCGTTACATTCAGATTGCCCGCTGCTTCCGTGACGAGGATTTAAGAGCAGACCGTCAGCCGGAATTTACCCAGATCGATATGGAGCTTTCATTTGTAGATGTGGATGATGTCATTGATGTCAATGAAAGATATCTGGCATATCTGTTTAAAGAAGTACTGGACGTGGATGTACAGCTTCCTATTGAGCGTATTACCTGGCAGGAGGCTATGGACCGTTTTGGATCTGATAAGCCGGATATGCGTTTTGGAATGGAACTTCACGATGTAAGTGAAGTTGTGAAAGACTGCGAATTTGTTGTATTCAAAAATGCACTGGAAAATGGCGGAAGTGTTCGTGGTATCAATGCAGAAGGCCAGGGAGCAATGCCGCGTAAAAAAATCGACAAGCTTGTGGAATTTGCAAAGGGATATGGTGCAAAAGGTCTTGCTTATATTGCAATTGCAGAAGATGGTACAAGAAAATCTTCTTTTGCAAAATTCATGAAAGAGGAAGAGATGGATGCCCTGGTACAGGCTATGGATGGCAAGCCGGGTGACCTGCTTCTGTTTGCTGCAGATAAAAATAAACTGGTGTATGATGTTCTTGGCGCACTTCGTCTGGAACTGGCAAAACAGATGGATCTTCTTGATAAAAATGAATATCGTTTCGTATGGGTAACAGAATTCCCGCTTCTTGAGTGGAATGAGGAGGAAAATCGTTTCACAGCCATGCATCATCCATTTACGATGCTGATGGAAGAAGATCTTCCGCTCCTTGATACAGATCCTGGAAAGGTACGCGCAAAAGCATATGATATCGTTCTGAACGGTAATGAGATTGGTGGAGGTAGTGTCAGAATCCATCAGAATCATATTCAGGAGAGAATGTTTGAGGCTCTGGGCTTTACAAAAGAAGCAGCATATGAGCAGTTTGGTTTCCTTCTGAATGCGTTTAAATATGGTGTTCCGCCTCACGCAGGACTGGCTTACGGTCTGGACCGTCTGGTTATGCTCATGGCAAGGGCAGATACGATTCGTGATGTCATCGCATTCCCGAAAGTAAAAGATGCTTCCTGCCTTATGACCCAGTCACCGAGTTATGTCAGTGAAGCTCAGCTGAAAGAACTGAGCCTTGCGGTAGATGTGGAAGAAATAGCAGAAAGTGAACAGGAATAATACCGGAGAGAGATGATGGAACTTACGATACAGAATTTTTTGATTGTATGTCCGTTGGTATTTCTCGCGAGTTTTGTAGATGCTATTGCAGGCGGCGGAGGTCTGATCTCCCTGCCTGCATATTTGCTGGCAGGAGTACCGATGCATTATGCGATTGCCACGAACAAGCTTTCTTCGGCAACGGGAACTGTTTTTTCTACCGTGCGGTTATGTAAAAATAAATTTGTGGACTGGGGACTTGCTGTTCCCTGTATTTCCATGGCTTTGCTGGGATCTTATATCGGTGCGAATCTTGCGCTTCTGGCAAGTGACAGAGTGCTGAAAATGATGCTGATTCCGGTTCTTCCGATTGTTGCTTTTTATGTTTTGAAGAAAAAAGACCTGGACAGAGACGGCGATGCGGAGATTTCCAGAAAGAAGCAGTGGCTGATCTGCGGAATATGCTCTCTTGCTGTCGGATGCTATGATGGATTTTATGGTCCTGGAACAGGGACTTTTTTGCTGCTTCTGTATACAGGAGTGGCAAAAATGCATGTAAGGGAAGCATCCGGAAATATGAAGCTTGCCAATCTTTCTTCTAATGTGTCAGCACTGGTGGTATTTCTTTTCAGCGGAAAGATTATTTTTCCGCTGGGACTTGCAGCAGCTGTTTTTTCCGTTGCCGGACATTATACAGGTGCCGGAATGGTTATGAAGAATGGAAGCAGAATTGTAAGACCGGTGATTCTGGTTGTGATCACACTTTTATTTATAAAGATTTTATTGGATTTTTAAAAAGTCCGGGATAACGGATGACGCCTGCCTGACAGCTGCAAAAGAACTGTCAGGCAGGCGTCTGTACGTAATTCCGGACTTTTGACTTATGATTGAGAGAAAAATATCGGATTTGAAATATTCCTGAGAATAATTTGAGGAACAATTTCAATGGGAACGGTTATTCTGCCGATTCACTGTCTTCTTCTACCGGAGTAGTGGCCAGTGTACCAAAAATGGCATTGCCCAGTTCCTCATTTCCATTTGCCAGCTTCCAGGAAACACCGTCATTGATAAGCTGAAAATCCGCGGATGCTGTTTTTACCGCTGTATTCTGTTCGATGTTTTCAAGAAGCAGGTCATAGGATTTCTGGTAACGCTTCTGTGGACCGTCAATCACGGCATCAGGAGAAGAGAGATATTCATCCAGTTCTTTCTGATAGCTTTCAAGAATAGCATCGCTGTCAAAGGTAGTTATTTCTGTACGGATAGATGCAGTATATCCTTCCGTGGAACAATCTTTGATCTCAAAATTAAAATTTTTATGTACCTGTTCCACAAGAGAGGAAGCGAGAGCACTTTTGGCGGAATCAGAGGTATTGATGATACTTTCTATGCCAAGATAATTGCTCATTTCTTCTGTATCCATGTTTTTGAGGGTGTTCAGATAGATGGCAAGTGTATCCTCCGGTGAGAGGGTATCACTGTCGGACAGATAGGTCATAAGACCGCCGACCAAATCATTCTCCAGGGCATGTGTCCGTTTTATTTCCCAAATATCTTCTTTATCACCGGTATTCTTCAGCTGCATGGTGCAGTTGGTCTCTACCGTATTGTATTCATGATCCTTCAGGAGTCTGTTCAGAATCAGATAACGTTCTTCCAGTGTAGGGATCGTTTCTTCAGTATTTTGGGAACCGGAGGCAGCGGCTGCCAGGATTTCCTCTTCCAGCTGGGCTTTTGCATAATCGCTGGAAAGAGTTTTTGCATCGATGGTGGTCAGACGGATGGAGGCAGTTGCAGTGGTTTTGTCTTTGCCGACGTCAATATCCATGATTTTGTAATCAAAATTATGGAAGAAGAGTGAAAATACTTCCTGTATTTCAGCAGAAAGTTCTGTTTCATCTGGGGTATCGGGAAATAGTTCTTTGTAGGAAATATACTTTTGTACCGTTTCGGAATCCAGATTTTTTAATAAATCCAGTTCACTTGTTATTACCTGTTCCACTTCTGTCTTGTTCAGGTGGGAGCAGCCCAGTCCAGTCAGGGCCAGAACGAACAGAAGAACAGGCAATATACGCTTCAAGATCTTCATACGGGTCTTTTCTTCCTTTCCAATCCAAATTGTTTCTATCTATTCTAACAGATTTTGTATGAAAAGTCAAAAAAACCATAATTATGTATGGATTACCTAAAAAAAGAATGAAAATTTTGTGAAAAATGAATAGTTTCGCCCGAAGAC
>CAMBAL010000066.1 GCA_945864225.1 uncultured Blautia sp.
TTATACATCACATATTGGAATCGGGATTATTGTAGCAGATTCAAAGGATTATGTAAACTATTGTATCAACACAAATTTCATTTTTGGTTCAGGCTAATCTGTATTTTTATACATTTTTGTATCGGAATGGGCTTTCTTTTTACATCAGAATGAACTTCCGGCAAAAAACATGTTACTGAATATCTATATATACTTTACCACATTGTCCGGCAGTAATTGTGGAAATCTTCCGCCAAACTCTCTGTTTTATAAATTTCCTTTCCCGAACATTCATCTGGTTATTCCTTGAGAAAAATCCTGCTCCGCAGGATTCTCCACCTGCGGAGGATTGCTTTAGCAATATAGAAATATAATTCCTCTCCGCCGCAGCATGATTTATTTCTATTGACAAAACACTTTCCTATGATAGAAAAATATATCTTGCCTGTGCAAAATCCACTTCATCTTCATTATGCAAAAGGTATTCCTCCGCACCTTTCAGCATTTTTCCATTAATGGACGTGCCATTTCTGGAATTCAGATCAGTAAGATAATACCCATCATCTCTTTTTCTGATCTTACAATGAATTCTGCTTACTGTCGGCAGCGGAATCACGGCATCACAGGCCGTTTCCAGTTTTCCAATGATTGTAATGTCCTCTTTCAGATAAATGGTTGCCAGTTCCCCTGGTTCCCTGCTTACCAGACTGGAAGGGCCGGACATCGTATTTGATGACAGAACGACGGTCTCTCCAAAGTCAACAGATGCACGATTATCGGTAACGTTTTTATCTGTCTGACTAATCTCTGTATTCTTCTTTTCTTTTGCTCCGTTCCTTCCATTCCCTGTATATTCTGATTTCTCCTGTAGGAAAGTTTCATTCAGCGGATACTCCTGACTTCTTTGTATAGGACCATTATTCTCCCATCGTTTCTCCCGACTCTCCGAGCACGTTTTTTCCGTCTCATCTCCTGCCATTTTCTGCCTTCTTTTTTCCTGCACTTCCTTTCTCCAGTTTTTCTCTTCTTTTCGTTTCTTTTTTTGAGAAACAAGATAAACAGATACTCCAATTCCCAAAAATACCAGACCCGCTCCCATTGCGGCTTCCACACAAAGCCACGGAAGATATCCCAGTAGATTTGCCGCCAAAACTCCTACAAGCCCCAGACCGCACAGAACAACGGTTATCACCATTGTTATTTTTCCTGTGTTTGTTTTCTTCTTATCTCCGGTCACATCTTTTCTCTTTTCTGCATCGTATTTTCCTGATACAGATTCTTCCCTGCTCCATGAAACATCTTCTGATGCTTCCGTTTCTCCAACAGTTTCCTTTCTGGAAAATGAAATATCCGGCAAAGGAATTTCCGGGAGTTTTGCTTCTTTTTCCTGATACATCACCTGTTTGATATGCTCCAGATGAAAACAATCTTCCAGAGCACTGCGGTACACACTGTATCCCAGCATAACTGCCTGTGCATCCTCATGATCAAGCTTTGGCAGAATATATTCCGTGAAAGACTGAAGCTGTTCCTGCACTTCTCTCGCATATCCCGGAAGGTAGCAAAACTGCAGATTTTTCTTTTCCACATCCAGAAAGACATATTCCGGATCAAATACCAGCTGACCGGGATTCAGAAGATATTCTCCCATCTCCTCCATTACCTGAAGAAAACCGCCAAATATCAGTCTCAGATCCTCAATCCCAAACTTTTTCTGTTCATACAGAGACACCAGTGACTGTCTGGAAGTAATCTCATAATAAAACAGAATTTTCCCATCCAGCCCCTGCAGTCTGCATCTGAGAATAGATGGCAGTACATTTCCTGCCAGCATCCTTACTTGATACGAAGACGTATCCACCTCCTGATCTCCCTGCAAAATCAGATAATTATGATTCATATCACGTTTATATTCCGCACGCATGTGACTTCCCCTCCTGCTGCTCATACAGGTATACGATGTACCAATACATCGTATACTAAATAACTGATACATCCGGCTTATCCATCTCCCTGGCAGCACAGCTCATTTACCAGACCATGTATTGATCAGTTCCGTGCCAGATCTGAAACAGCCTTGATCGTCCGGATTCTTTTGACCGGACGGATAATCAGGGAACTCCCGCTCACCTTCTGGCTCCAGCGAAATCCCCCATAGGAAGCAATCGTATCCAGGCTGTATATTACCTGTACTTTCTTACCTGTATTTGTCTGCACCTGCAGGTTTTCCGCTCCAAAAAATCCCACATTCCCAAGTTCCCTGCTGCGCGCTGAGGCAGCATCATAAACCTGTCCATTCTCTTTTACCGCTTCCATGCTTCCAACCAATGCAGACTCATATGCAGCCGCTGTCAGCCATGCCCGGTTGTGCACAAAAAAACACAGATACAAAAGCCCGAAAACAACCAGAAAGACCATCGGCATTATACAGGCAGCCTCCACAGTAAAACTTCCCTGTTTTATATCTGATTCTGAGCTTTGTTTTGATTTTTGTTTTGATTTTTGTTTTAACTTTTCTTCTATATCTTTTTTTATCCTCATTTTTTCTACTCTCGCTTTCCATTCCTGTTCAGTATAACAGTAATCCTCCCACATATCCTGCCAGAAGGAACGGAACAAAAGGAATTTCTGTTCTCCTTCCTGCTTTTTTTAATGCCAGTAATATCATGGCGCATCCACCGGACAATAAAACACCCAGACACACTGTTATAAGAAATTCTCCTGTTTCCAGAACAATTCCAAGATCCAGTAATACCCACGCATCTCCCATTCCCACTGCCCCTCTCGTAAGGACAGCCAGAACCAGCACCACCATCCCTGTCCCAAGTGGAATCAAAGCGTGAAAAATACTTCTCCCACTCTGCAGTGACCACAATAATCCGCCTGCAGCAAACAACAGAACTGCAAGCAGGGAAATCTCTCTCTTCTGACTGTCTGTCCAGGCATTAACAGCCAGAAACACCAAAACACTTACTTCTCTGATCATTTTGTACGTTTCCTCTTTCATCATTTCCGTCAGCCGCAGCGGCTGCATGCATGCTCTGTACCTGCCTCTGATAATTTTACCATACGTACTGTCCTTTTCAGACCGCTGCAGGAAGCCTGATTATGATAACGGTTACTTTTCTGTGTAATATAAACAGTCCCGGCCGGCTTTTGATTCCGGCTGCATTTTTCACACGCTGTATACTTTTCGCCATATGCATTTTTCATAGAAGAAATTTTGCTTCCGCTCACCTGACTGATTGATACATTCAGATAACTGCACCCCGGATTTCTGTGATACACTCCGCCGGATTCTGTTACAAAAACCATCTCTTCCTCTTCTGTACTGTTATCGCCAAATGTTTCATATGTTTTGCCTGTCCATGCATGTACTTTTATCGCATTATGCATCCACACTCTGGGAAGAGGCACAATTCCTCCGACCGGTTTATAGGAATATACATCAGGTATCGTAATTTCCTCCACACCACTCCCATCCAGCGCATATGCATACATCCCTGACTGTTTTGCTGTCTCACATGCTTTCATGAGATGTTCTGTCTGTTGTTTATATACATCCATAAAGGAAATCATCGTTACCATTCCCAGAAAAAACAGGGGAAGTATCAGTGCCGTTTCCACCGCAAGGCTTGCTTTTCTGAGACCTTGAAAAGAGGTGCCAAAAGATGCCTTTTCAAAAAGAATACTAAAATTTCTGTTCATCGGGGCAAACAGAAACCGAAGGCTTTTATGAGAGCGTTTCCTTTCTTTGATATATTTTTTTAAGCATATTTCCTTATTCTTTTTCCGTTCTTTTTTCTCAGTACTGTCTATCTCATGTCTGTTCTTTTTCCACCAGTACCTGGTTGTTTCTTTTCGAAAAAGCATCTTTTCACACCCCTTTTCTGTGTTGGTTATTCATAACCATATTGTTTCGTCACAGTAAATACCTTCCTCCTGTTTGCCTGGACATCCACAGACGCTTCGATGGCTGTAATGCAGGAATCCAGAAGAAACTGATCTCTTTGCGGCATTGAACGAATTCCAAGTTCCACCATATCCATTCCCCGTTTCAATTTCACATTCCTGCTTTTTGACAGTAAAAGTACCTGCAGATAATCCTCATAAGACATTCCATCTTTTACGCTGTGTCTTCGGGTGTCCAGACTGTCCATTAAATTGGACAAATTTCCAAGTGAAAGCTGCCAGTCTGCTGCTGATTTTACAAGCGGCACTTTCCCACCGTCCAGAAGCTCCCGTACATCCAGAATGCTCTCTCCAAATGCCCAGCATAAAAGCAGTGCCTTTTCGATCACAGATACTGCAGGCGGAATCAAAAATGTGGCTGCTATACCTGCTGCCAGTGCTGCTGCCTGAGAACGCTTCCCCGGTTCCGAAAGTAGGTGCGCAAAATTCACACCCTCCCTGATAATCAGAAGCTTTCCTGCCACTGCTTTCAGATTATCCAGATCATTATCCTTTCCTTCCAGAATATATTCCACCTGATATCCCAGACCTTTGGAAGACGGACGGCGGAAATTCCCGAGTTTCTCCATCAGATATTGCTGATACAAAAGTCCTGATGTATACGATGTGTCTTTTTTCAGAGTCTCTGTGAACCCAAATCCCTTCTGTAGTGTTCTTCCGGAAACCAGAGTTTTTCTGGAAATTTTCTTATCAGAAACACTCCTTCCCGGAGGCAGAACCAACTGGAGAAGCCCCATTTTACGGATTCTCTGAATCACAGTCACAGGATTTACAACGTTCTGGTCCGCATTACTGGAAAACGAAGGAGCTCCGGCATCCCCCTGCCCACTCCCAAATACATCTGCATTATTTCCGCCATTCTGGTTCTGCTGCTGTGCTTCCTGCGCGGCCTGACTGCTCTGCGCTGCAGAGTTCATCTCTGACTCATACGACTCCAGCATCTTTCCATTCTCAGCCTGATTACCGCTTTCTTCCGCTTCCTTTGTTTTCTTCTGACGTTCTTTCGTTTGTTTCAGAAGGAGCTGTATCCCCTGACTTCCCAGAGTTTCTTTCATGTACTGCACAATCTGGTGATAGAAAGCTTCCCCTTCTTCGTCTGTTGCCAGCCGGTATCCGGTAAAACCACCCTGAACAATCGAAAGCTTCTGACTGTTCTGCTTCAATACGGGTTCCATATAAGACTTCATATTATCGTACAGTCCAGCCATATGCAGCATTCCTCCTCCGCAGGAACCATCCAGAAAAAACAGATCATATTCCTTCAGAAGACTGCTGTCATACTGACCGAACAGAGAATACAATCCAATATCAAGACTTCCCAGAATCTGTGTCCTGGCAGCAGCCATACGAACAGACTCCACACTGGTACAGATCAGAGAAAGCATCAGGCTCAGTACAAGCGCCAGAAATACCGTCACACTTCCTTTTTTCGTCAATGAAATACACCTCCTTCTGTAAAACCTCTGCTTACAAATCTTTACTTATAAATTTTCACTTACAAATTTTCGTCTGCAAATTTTCTCTGCAAATCTTTACCTGTAAATAATACCTGAAAGTCTTTGCTTACCAATCATTGCCGAAGATCAAACTGCATTACTCTGCTTTGTGATCTTGGATAACAATTTATTGACAAGGCTGGTAAGCTGATCTCTGAAGATTACAACAAGTCCAATCAGTACAACCGTAATCAGGATAATTTCCACAACACCCACTGCATCTTCTTCTCTTGCAAAACTCTTCGCCAGTTTCCAGAATCTGCTCATATTTCTCACCCTCCATAAAAATATCAGAAATTTTATCTTCATCCATAAAACGAGAGGAAAGCCGGTACCATAATAATTGCCATGACCACAGCAAGCATCATCATCATAGGCAGCAGAAGCTTTGTTGCTGCCGCCTCTCCCATCACTCTCGCCTTTCGTTTTCTTTCATCCCAGGCTTCCATCGACTCTTTTTCCAGAAGTTCCGACATTCGTCTGCTTCCTTTCTGCAGGTTTTGAATCAACAGTACCGAAAATGTCTTATACTTGATCTGACCGCAGCGCTCGCCAAACTTTCGATAGGCTTCTGCCTCAGAAACCCCACTGTCCATTTCCCGGCACACTCTTACAATTTCTTCATAAGCATACCGTTTCTGCTCCGGTGATTTTTTTCTGTAATCCAGTGCCATCTTCTGAAATGCTCTCCGCACCGGCATTCCTGCCTGAACAAGAAGAGTAAATTTCATCACAAGTCCGGGATAGTCCATTAGAAGCTGTTCTGTCCGTTTTTTTCTCGCTTCCTGCTCATCCTGCACCTGTTTCACCAGAACTGTCAGTGCTGCAAAGAAACTCAATGCTGCCAGAAGTGTTCCGGAATGATCTCCTGGAATTTCCCATTCCAAATGTTTTCCTTCCCATTCTGCCGGAAGGTAATAATAATCCGGATCATTCTTTTCTTCATTATAGAGAACCACCGCATCTGATAACCTCTGTTCCAGAGATTCCTCTGCGTTTTCCTCTGCACGTTTCTGCTCATCATCTTCGCTCTCTTTTTCCGGAACCTGCACATGAATGCTTCCCGCCTGTTCTCCGTCCACAGAAACCATGAATTTTTCGTCATAGGTATCATCTGTATTTTTTTCTAACTGACACCCATTGGAATATACAGTCCCGCTGCCGCTCTGCCAGGTCACAACCAGTCCAAGAAAATTTCCGGCTAATGCCACTGCCAGAAAGAGCCGACGCCCTTTTTTGTCATCCAGAAGTTCCAGACGAAACCATCCGACTTTCCAGACAGCAAATACACCGGAAACGATCACAAAGAGAATGATATGTACTCCCATTCTGTCAGCTCCTTTATACTTCAATATCTACAATTTTCCTGCCCATCCAATATGCAGCAGCATAAATTCCCAGACAGACAGTCATGGCACAGATTCCAAACGGGTTTCCATACAATACACTGAGAAAACCGGGAGAACTGACCTGCAGATAAAGAATAATCCCCGCAGGCATAAGACTCATAATTGCCTGTTCTGACTTTTTTGCTGCCAAAGTCGTTTCAATCTCTTTTTTTACATCAATTTTATCCCCCAGCATTCTGGCTACTTTCTGAATCACTTTGTCCATATCTCCGCCTGTACGCTTTGCCGTATAAAAAACGGATGCAAAATTTTCGATATCTTCCACCTGTGAACGAGCTCCAAGATCGAGAAAAAGTTCTTCTACAGGTACACTGACTCTCTGCTGGCTTTCAATATAATGAAATTCCTTCAAAATATCTTCATTTCCGGTATAAAGCCGTTCCAGATCCCTTGCGCATGCAGAAACCGCATTTTCCACGGAATATCCGGCCTGCACAGCAACACTCAGAGAATTCAGCGCATCTTTGAACTGATAATTCAATTTTTTTCTCCGTTCCCGTATCATCTGCGCCCGTTTCCATTTCAGATAAAAAAACGCTGCCGGCACTGCACTGATCATCACCCACCAGCTCTTATAAAAGAGATAATCCACTGCCGCACACAACAAAATACTCTGTGTCAGATACTTCACAATTTCCCGTACCGTAAAATGATATTCTCCATAATTCTGTTTCATATGGTAACCCCCGCCCGTTCCAGCTTTTCCCGGTTAAGCAGTGGTTCCATCCGGACAAGTCCTTCTCCTTCCTGCCACCGGTAAAGCGGATGAATGATGATTTCATTGTTCTCAAATCCACATATTTCTGCAATTTCCAGTACTTTTCTTGATTTATCCCGCATCCTGCCAAGATGGATCAGAATATCCACGCCTGAGGCGATCTGCCGCCTGATCGCTTCCAGCGGCAGGTCTACTCCCATCAGAGTCATCGTCTCCAGTCTGGAAAGCATATCTCTGGCTGAATTTGCGTGAGCTGTGCTTAAACTCCCGTCGTGACCGGTATTTAACGCCTGCAGCATATCCACTGCTTCACCGCCCCGCACCTCTCCTATAATCAACCTGTCCGGCCTCATTCTCAAAGCTGACCTGATCAGATCACGGATTGTGACAGACGCTGCTCCTTCCATGTTCGCCATTTTTGCTTCCAGGCGTACAAGATTGGCAATCCCCTGAATTTTCAGTTCTGCATTATCCTCAATCGTGATCAGGCGCTCATCCTTTGGTATGAAGTCAGAAAGTGCTCCAAGAAACGTGGTTTTGCCGCTTCCGGTTCCACCTCCGATTACCATGCTGTATCTGGCACGTACAAGAGCCGCCAGAAATTCCGCACATTCTCCGGGCAGACTGCCGAGAGAAATCAGCTTCTCCATGGTAATGGGTTCATCCGGAAATCTTCGAATCGTGAGAATTGGTCCATTCAGTGCTACCGGCGCAACAACTGCATTCACTCTGGCACCGCCTTCCAGTCTGGCATCCACAATCGGCATAGATTCATTTACCACCCGGTTGCAGCGTCCGACAATCTGCTGAATCACATCCTCCAGTTTTTCTCTGCATGTAAAACTCTTGTTCCAACGGCTCAGTCTGCCGCCGCGCTCAACAAAAATCGCATCCGGACCATTCACCATGATCTCCGTCACAGAATTATCTTCCAGAAGTTCCTGAAGCACATCCAATTTTCTCACTGAATAAAAAAGTTCCTGTCTCAATTCCACTTTTTCTTTCAGCGGAAGGCGTTCCTCTCTCACGTTATTCAATATCAGCTCATCAATGGTTTCCAGAATTTCTTCATCACTCAGTTCTCTGGATAAATCCAGTTTTTCCATCAGAAGTCCTCTGATTCTGCAAAAATGATCCCTGCTCATTCCATATCCTTTCTCAGCAATTCTCTTACATAGTCACCAAGTTCACTCCATGGAAGCTGCTCTGCATATGTTTCCGGAGCAGAAGGACCGGCATGAAACGGAAGCCTGACTTTCACTGTTTTTGACAATACCTGCGGATAATCCCAGATTCGCAGAAGATTTTCAAACTGCGCAATTTTGCATGTGGAGATCACATCTGTCAAAACCGGCATATAAATTCTTTTACACTGGTCCAGCAGCTGGAATAATTCCTCAATCCCATTCCCGATATCCAGCACGACCACTTCATAGGAACTGTGCATCACAAGCTCCGAAAGCAACCTTTCCCAGTCTTTCCACGAGGTTCCGAGAATATCCGCAGGTGCCTGCACCGGCGGTATGTAATCCAGATTATTAATGGTCTGTATCATACTGTTCATCTTTACCATCAGATTCTGATTTTCCTGACGGACATAATACAGAAGATCACTCAGATTATGATTGAATCCTCTTCCCATCAGTTCCTCAAATCCGGAATATTCTTCCAGGTTCAGATAAAGCACAGCTCTCTCCCTTGCAAGCACCTGTCCCAGGGTCAATGCAAAAGATGTTTTCAGGCAGCGCCCCAACGGGGAATACACCCCCAGTATTTCCGTAGTCTTCTTCAATACCGGAAACTGGACCGGAAGAACGGCCTTCTCTTCCCCGTAACACGCCATAACTTCTCTTATCACATCCGAAGAAGACTGATATTTATAAACACTGGGATACTGATCAAGTCCCGGAGCATGTACCCCCTCCGAAAGAATCACAATTTTCCCGATATCCAGTTCCTGAACTTCCCGGCACATTGCTTTCCCGGAAATCAGCAGCAACTCAATATGATTTTCTTTTCCGTAAGCAATCAGATTCTGTACACTGGTAAATGCCTGGATTTCAAAAGGAATATTCTTCTTCTGATTCAGATAATCCATGAAATTGTAAGCGTAATCCACCTCCAGATCACAGACTGCAAAAATGTTTTTTCTCAATAGACACCTCCTGCATAAAGCACGACACTCATAAAAACAGGTATTGTAAAGTGAAAATTTTCCAAAGTCATGCCTTTTCTGCGATACGGCGTGACTTCTCCTGTCTGGAAAAATCTCTGGAAATAACGGATCAGATATTGAATCCTTGTTAAGAAACTTCCGCAGAAGATCAGAATTGCCAAAGAAATGACTGCTCCCAGTAAAAAAGAACTGATGATACATTTCACCACTGTTTCAGGACCCATAACTCCGCCAAGTACACAAAACAATTTAATATCCCCTGCACCCAGCATACGGAAATAAAACAGACCGCCCAATATCAGTGCCGGTATGATCACTCCCGCCGCAAACATTGGAATTCCGTTTATTCCATCCTGCAGAATCCTCCAGAAAAAAGTGACTATCACAGAAAACAAAATCCATTCATTTGTCACCCGCGAAACAGCCAGATCCATTACTGCAGCAGTCCCCGCAATCACCAGCGGAAGACCGATGTTCAGAAGCATTTCTTCACCGCCTCTCCTTTATCATTGTACAGCATCAGAGTGTTTTCCTGATATTTTCAGCGATTCCGCTGCAGCATATACAACAGTGAAATTTCTCCTGACATTTCTTTTTATTAAATTTTATCATTCGTATAAAATGGGATTTCCCGTCTGAACTAGACGGTTTGAACACCAGAAGATTTCTGGTGAGGCTCATTATAGGACAAATATTTCCGTTTGTCCAGAGCTTTTTTATTTCTTTTTTCGAAAATTTTTATAAAATTTATCTATCTTTCTCCAATTTATCTGATTTTACAACTACTTTTATTGAGGCTTTTACTGATGCTTTTACTGATATTTCCTTGATGCTTTTGCTGATATTTTGCTGATCTTTTCCTGATGCTTTTGCTGATATTCTTACGGATATTTCTGCCAATGTTTGTTTCTGGAGATGTTTTTATAGTTGTATCTACAAATATTTTCCATGGATGTTTTATAGTTGTTTGCTGCATAAAAATGCGCATATATACATTTTTCTTAAATATTCTTCTTGACCAATCTCCCCAGCAGTGATAAAGTATGCTAAATCTTACTTTACATGATGTAATACCAGCTTTTTCAAACACATTGCAAACCAGCAGTTTATGATCATCCGTAAACAGACCATATTATATTTAATCTGCTCTTCTATTTCACAAACTGCCATTAACCTGCATGGAAACAGGAGGTAACTTATGACTCGATTACTCTGCCTCGGTGACAGTATCACTGACTGCGGAAGACTTTTTGACCATCCGCCGCTCGGCAATGGCTATGTACAGATGCTTTCCCAGAAACTGTCTGAAAGCGGAAGAAACTGGGAGATTTATAATCTTGGTACGGATGGCTTCACCATAAGCCGCATTCTCGACCTTGCCCCTGCGTTTTATCTCCCTTTAAAACCGGATATGATTACACTACTGGCTGGTATTAATGACATTGGTCTGATGATGAATACCAACCGAACACCTGCCCAGCAGGAAACCATGATGGAAAACAGCCTTTCCAGATACAGGGAACTCCTCCGGATTCTTTCCGGCGCACAATGCCCAGTGATACTTATGGAACCTTTTATTTTTCCATGGCCGCAGGAATACGGGAACTGGATCCCTTTTGTCAAAATTTTCTCTCAGGGTATCAAAACACTCTCCGAAGAATTCCATTTCCCCTATATCCGACTGCATGATACACTGAATACAGCTGCCCGCTCCAGAGGAATGGAAACGATCACCACTGATGGCATTCACCTCACCTCTGACGGCCACAAACTTCTGTCAGAGCTTCTTTTCCGGGAAATATCCGTATTTTCCGATGTGCCAGAGCGTGTCTGAAAATTCATTTTCAGGAGATTTGTACCAAATGAGGAAGCATAGCGGGCTATATTGACCGGTTGATTGTTCTTCAATCAAACCTTGCCATGTTGTCTATATACGTGTATAATTATGTAAAATATTTGTATATTATAACGTAAAGAGCAAAGAAATCCTGTGCGACAGATGAGGAGTTACACTATGGAAATGAATATCAAAAAAATCGAAGACATGTCTCTGAATGCCTGGCCATCCCACAAAATGGAACTTTATGACGGATGGATCCTGCGTTTTTCCTACTTTTATACACATCGAACCAACAGTGTGGAGCAGTTTGGAACTTCCACTCTTCCATGGAGAGAAAAAGTTTCCTACTGCGAAAATGTTTACAAACGTCTGGGAACACCTGCTATTTTCAAAATCAGCCCTCTGGTTTCTCAGGACTTTGATTATACTCTGGAAAACCGCGGTTATGAGATTCAGCATACCACCAATGTTATGACTGTCCGTCTCCCGGCTGCTCGTCTGGATGCTCCATATGACGAAGTATGTTTCACGGACAGCATTCCCGATGAATGGATTGAGAGCCTTTTTACCCTGAAGGGGACTACCAATCCTATTCACCGGGCTGTTGTACCTTCTATGTACCGGGCAATTCCCAAAGAAACCATCTGTGCATCTGTCCAAAAAAACGAACAGATTATCGCAACCGGACTTGGAATTCTCGATCGCGATTATATTGGTCTCTATGCGATCCATGTCCGTGAAGACTATCGGGGACAGGGCCTCGCCCGTCAGATCTGCACCGGGCTTCTCAAAGAAGGCCGAAAAAAAGGTGCAGAAAACGCCTACCTTCAGGTTGTAGAGGGAAATACCCCCGCTCGAAAACTTTACGAATCTCTGGGATTCTGTCAATTTTATACATACTGGTTCCGTGTTCAACCCACAAATTAAGGCGCAGCCACTATCCGGCTGCGCCTTTTTTCTTTGGGGAATCGATTTTGTTTTATGTATAAACTCTCAAATTATACAGTCTTTTTTGAAAGAACCGGTGCTACTGTCCCAACAACCATACTGGTCACCGGGCTGAAATACAGCAGCACAGTAAGTACACAATAAATCGGAATCATAATTACAAACTGAACAAGTCTTCCCGGCATGATTGCATAGAAATTATATCCGAGGAACAGAACCAGTCCTGCAGTTGTAAACACCAGAGAACTGAAAAATCCGGTAACAGCAACGGAAATACAGATGCCGACAGTTTTTCCAGTTCTTCCCTTATTTGCAAATAAAGGCTTGAGCAGGGCCGGAAGCACACCCCAGAGAACTGCTGCTACCGTAATCAGAGGATTCACTGCATAACCTTTCATAAAACAGCCGATAATATCTGCACAGAATCCGCAGACACCGCCTGCAACAGGTCCAAGCCACAGACCTGCAAGAATAGTACAGACACTTCCTACCGAAATACGGTAAGCGCCAAGTTCTACAACAAGAACTCTTGTCAGTACCAGATGCATGGCTACCAGAAGTGCCATAAATACTAAGGTTTTTACGTTCCAATAGGTTTTGTAACTATTTTTTTGCATAATAAAAACACCTCCATAATGTTTTAAAATAATAGAGTAGTTACCGATAAATAATAATCCCTCCACATTATGAGATGTTCTCACATGTAGCAACGGGTGCGGAAAATATATCGTAAGCCGCCTCTCAGATTTGCGGGCTTTTCGTTTCATGGCGACTCCCCAGCCTATGAACACTTAACGCATAAATTCCTACTTCGCTATTATTTATTTAAGCCGATTATAGCACAATT
>CAMBAL010000067.1 GCA_945864225.1 uncultured Blautia sp.
CACAGGAAATTCTCCGCATCACGTGAAATCAGTTTTTTATATAATGCAATTTCATCGCTGGTCAAAAACGCAGCACAGTGAGTACACTGATGGTTTGTCATATTACCTCCAGATTTTCTGTAAAATCATTTGCAATTCTTGGCGAGACGGCAGCGGTAAACTTTGCAGCCGTGAGCAGAAACAACAGGCGCAAAAAATTCCTTCTGCAGTCCCAGATCCTCATGGCTGATGCAGTCCCGAAATTCGAATGCATATCCTGCAGATGCAGAAAGCCCCATGTCCCAAAAGTTCAGCACAGCCTTTGCTTTGGTATCTCCAAAGTTGAAGAATGCAATGGCATAGTCCCCATTTGCCAGGGGCTTTACGAGAACAAAAACATCGGGATTCCCATAAACAGGAAGAGAATAACAGCTGTGAACGCCGGGATCCTGATTCAGTGCGATTACCTCTTTGTTCAGCAGTATTTTCTTTGTGGCATCCGTCATTTCGCGCATATCACATCCAATGATCAGAGGCGAATTCATCATTGCCCACAGTGCAAAGTGAGTCTGATATTCTTCATCCGTGCATCCTCCGATGGAAGTTTCAGGATTCAGACCCTTTCCATACATTCCCACAACCAGCATGTCCATATCGTTGAAGCAATCCGGGCCATTATACCCCTGCAGATTGATCTGAGATGATGCGATTTTCTGAATAGAATTCCAGGCATCCTGAATGTCAATAGTGGAACGGAAAGTGTGTGCTCCGGAGGAACGTATCCACTGATGGACATCTTCTGTTCCCCACTGGCAGGCTGCCAGCAGAATATCCCGCCCTGTACTGCGCAGAGCCATGCTGATCCTTCGGTATAAAATGTTTGTTGCTGTACTTCCGGGGCGATAGCAGTTGTCATACTTCAGATAATCAATGCCCCAGTCGGCAAACTGCTGTGCATCAGAAAATTCATGCTCAAAACTTCCCGGATAGCCTCCGCAGGTATGTGTCCCGCAGCAGGAATAAATACCCATTTTCAGTCCTTTGCTGTGTACATAATCGACTACTTCTTTGATGCCATGAGGAAACTTCTCCGGATCTGCCATCAGGTGTCCCCTGGAGTCTCTCTGGCGTGCCTGCCAGCCGTCATCCAGGATCAGATAGTTGTATCCCGCATCCAGCAGGCCCTGTTCGACCATGGTATCCGCCATGGAACGAACCAGCTCATCGTTAATTTTGTCATAAAATGTATTCCATGAATTCCATCCCATAGGAGGGACAGCGGAAATCATCTGATTATTCATTTTTTCTCTCCTTTTTCTCGCTCTGGCGGAAATGCAGGGGGCTGAGTCCGCAGTTTCCTTTGAATGCTTTGGAAAAGTTCAGCGGATTGTCATATCCTACCTGTGCTGCGATATCCTGAACGGAAAGCTCCGTTTTGACCAGAAGTTCTTTGCTTCGTTCAATGCGGCATTTCATCAGGAATTCCTGAAGGGAAATTCCCGTCATCTGCTTATAAAGCGTGGAAAAATAGCTTCTGGAAAATCCAACATATTCCACAACATCATTGACAGTAATGGTAGCGTAATTATAACGTATAAATTCGGTTGCACGTTTGACGTAAACTTCCGGTGAATACCGCATGGACGTCATGGTGCGTTCCAGGTTCTGAGTCGCGCTCATGGCCAGCGCCAGAAGTTCAATCAGAATTCCTCGTCTGTGCAGGTCGTTGATGAAATTCATTTCCGGTTTTTCGTGCATTCGATAGAGCAGACTGTAAAATTCAGATACTTCTATTCTGGAATCCAGACAATAAATTCCATCTGTAAATCCGATATAATCACACATTTTTTTTGCCGCATCGCCTTTGAAACCAACCCAGCAGTATTTCCATGGATCCTGTTCATCGGCAATGTATTCTGCCCGTTCTCCTTCTTTCAGCAAAAAGAGCTGATTTGCCCGGGGATGAAGTACCTGGCCATTGATACGTAATACCCCTGTTCCGCTGAGCACTGCGTGAAGGCAATAATAATCTTTGATGTCCGAGCCATAGCAGACGCCTCCGTCGCACTGTTCCAGACCGCAGGAAATCAGGCAAAGTTCTCCTGTCTGGTCGTGGTCGTATTCAAGACAATGATAAAATCTGTTTCGCTTAAGCGTATCCTCTGGTTTCATTAACTCTCCTTACTCTCGGGTGTCTCCGCGATTATTGGCGTATCATTGATCTCTTTGGATGATTGTATTATAAAACAAAGGATTATGGAAGTACATGATATAATGTTTTGTTCGATATGTGAAAATGTTCTTTTTTCTGAACTTAATTTTTGATATTACTTATATAATTCGAAAAATATGTGAAATACAAGATAAAAAAAGAACATTTTACCAAACAGACAAACTTACAAATGAACTGGTAAAGATTTATGCAATCAATCCGGTGACGTCGGACAAGGGTGTATTCCTGCATTTATGCATGAAAGTCTGCGCTTTATTTTTTAATTTTCCCCATTTTTTTACCCAACTTTTTAAAAACAGCCAGAAATTTTCTGTATCCCGGCAGCTTTCGCATCCATCAGGCAGACTCCCGCAATAAAGATTTATTCTATGTCTCCAACAAACATACTTGACAAAGAGCTGCCGATTAGGTATATATGAATCATGACCATCGGGGATGATATCTTCTGTCCTTTCCCCAAAAGCAGGCCGCCAGGGACAGGCAAGGTGCCACTCTTCTCCGTCCCCAATACAACAAAGGAGTCTCATTCTATGAAAAAAAGAAGCTATCAGGAAACTGCCCTGCGCATCCTCATTCTGCTGGTCGGACTGACCATTGCGCATCTGGGTGTCACGCTTTTTCTTCTGGCCGATCTCGGGGCTGACCCATTTAATGTACTTGTACAAGGTGTATATCGTACCTCATCCGCTCTTACAGGATGGTCTATCCTGACCCACGGACGGATACATATCATACTGTGCTTTGTGATCATTCTCATCCTGTTATTTGCAGACAGAAGTTATATCAAAGCAGGCACCATTCTCTGTATGATCTGCGGCGGACCGATTATTGATTTTTTTACCATTTTTCTGGCTCCGCTGTTTCCGGAAAACAGTCCCCTGCTCTACAAGATTTTTATGCTCGCTCTCGGATGTGTGATTCTGGCCTATGGCATGACCATCGTCATCAAATCCGATGCAGGAACAGGCCCTAATGATCTGGTAGCTGTTGTCATCAGTGATAAGTCACATAAGCCTTTCAGCATTGTCCGTATCGTGGTGGACGCCACTTTTGTACTGGTCGGTTTTCTGCTGGGCGGTGCAATCGGAATCGGAACAATCATCTGTGCAGGATGCGTCGGCCCTGTTGCCGGAGTATTTCTTCCTTTCAACGAAAAAATCGTTCAAAACATACTTCGTAAGTTTCTTCCTGCAAAACAATAAAGTATTGACTGTTGTTTATACTTACTCAGCACAGCGTGCTGCTCCTACGTGGATTTCTGTATCAATATCATTCAAAAACCGCTGTTCCCTCAGTTTCATACACTGCCGGAGCGGCGGTTCGCATTTCATTCGCAAAAACTGCTTTTCTGTTTTTATATTTCCACGCACAGATAAAGGAATCTGCAGTGAATTCATCATATACGTCGGATATCGTTTTCCCGTATGGAACACATCCAGCGCCCTACCTTAAGAATTTCAGACTCATCTTTCATTGTCTGCTCCATCTCCTCGTCAAATTCCCGATATACGTCCCAGAAATCCAGAATTTCCTGACCGGCTGCGTTGATTCTCCTCTCTTCTCCGGAACCATCAAAAAAGTACAAACAACATGCTTCTTCATTCTGAAATTCTCCCATGCGCTGCAGCATTTCCCCATTGCATATGTCAACCGCTTTCTTCACATTTTCCATTGACATATCCTCTCCTGCAGACAGTAAAAACAATTCTGATAAATACATATCTTCCTCCATTTGTAAATCACCAAACTTATACGGTTACCTGCATCTTTCTGTTTTTCGGATAATACTATATTTGGTAGCAATCCTGTTACTAATGTAGTAGATATACGCGCAAAAATCAACATAATTCGTCCGACAATTTTCGACATTTCTCGATTTTTTTCAATAACTCATATATAAAAACAGAAAAGCAGAAAATGAAATATATTTTTTGCCTTTCATTTTCTGCTTTCTATATTTAATAAATATCTTCCTGCTGTGTCAAATATCCATACATGTACCAACCTGCTGCACAAAATATCATACATCCATTTATCACATGATAATGGGGTCAAAAGGTATTTTGACCCCTCTGATACACGGATTTCTCCGCACTCCGTGCTCCCGAAAATCTGCGCTTCGCTCCGGTCGGCGCTAAACAAACATCCACCGGACGTTCAGCGCCCTAAAAACATTCGAAATCCGCCCTATTCGGGCTACTTTCTCATGTTTTTGCGGGTCCCAAAGTCATGTTTTTTCATGCAAGCATGAAACACATGACCTTTTGACCCTTGTATCATCACATTAGATATAATACATATCCTCCCCAGAATTTTCATTCCGCAGATATTCTTCCTTCAGGTCGTCCAGGGTAAGTCCGGACAGAATCGTCTCTGTTTCCTGATTCACCCGGTCGATCAGCAGGTGTTGAATGGCATCGGAAATCCCTTTCTCTTTTCCGTCGTCGTCCTCCAGAAAATAATTTCCATCCAGAGCCACAATAACATCCGAAACCCGGATCTGGTCTGCAGGAATCTTCAAAAGATATCCTCCCTGCGCGCCTTTCACACTTTTTACGATTCCAGCTCTCCTTAAGCCTGAAAAAACCTGTTCCAGATACTGCGGCGATATGGCATTTCTCTCCGCAATACTGTTCAGAGATACGTGGCCATTCGCTGAATGAACAGCCAGATCGATCAGCGCCCTCAGACCATATCTGCTTTTTTTGGAAAGTTTCATCGCGCTTTCACCTACTCTGCAAACAATGGTGTGGAATAATATCTGTCTCCATTATCCGGCAGAAGTGCAACAATGGTTTTTCCTTTGTTTTCCGGACGTTTCGCCAGTTCGATTGCGCCGTGGAGCGCCGCACCGGAAGAAATCCCCACCAGAACACCTTCCTGTTTTGCAAGAAGCTTGCCTGCCGCAAATGCATCATCGTTTTCAACAGTGATAATTTCATCATAAATACTTGTATTCAGTACTTCCGGTACAAAACCTGCACCAATTCCCTGAATTTTATGCGGACCGCCTTTTCCCTGAGACAGTACAGGAGAACCTGCAGGTTCCAGCGCAACGATTTTTACATCCGGATTCTGGGATTTCAGGTATTCCCCGACACCGGTAAGTGTTCCGCCGGTACCGACACCGGCAACAAAAATATCGACCTTTCCGTCTGTGTCCTTCCAGATCTCCGGACCTGTAGTTGCTCTGTGCATAGCCGGATTTGCAGGATTTACAAACTGTCCCGGAATAAAGCTTCCCGGAATTTCCGCTGCCAGCTCCTCAGCTTTGGCAATGGCACCTTTCATTCCTTTTGCCCCTTCGGTCAGTACAATTTCTGCTCCATATGCCTTCAGAATGTTTCTGCGTTCTACACTCATGGTTTCCGGCATGGTAAGAATAATACGATAGCCCTTGGCTGCTGCAATGGAAGCAAGGCCGATTCCCGTATTTCCTGAAGTCGGTTCAATGATCACGGAACCTTCTTTCAGTACTCCTCTCTGCTCCGCGTCTTCGATCATGGCTTTTGCCACACGGTCCTTGACACTTCCTGCAGGATTAAAATATTCCAGTTTAACCAGAATGGTAGCTTCCAGTCCAAGATTTTTTTCAATATTGGTAACCTCTACCAGAGGGGTGTTCCCGATCAGTCCCAATGTGCCTTTATAAATATTACTCATAATATATCTCCTCCATTTCCTATACATTTACTATGTTTTTGATTTACAAGTATTATATTCCATCTTTTCCTATTTATCAAGTATGTTTTTTATTTTTTTCATATTTTTTATTCTGTTATTTCATACAGCTGAACAGAGATATTGCTGCCCGTAACCTATATACCAGAACATTAATACTTTCCCGCCAGGGCTCTTCTGATATTCTGATTCCGCTTTTCGTTCAGCCGCTCAAACATAATAATCTCTTCCTGCGAAAATCCCTCGTACTGCAGCTGTTCGAAATCGTCCAGCACAAGAAGTGCTTCTGCCAGAATTCCGTCTGCTTCCGGCGTCAGTACATATTCACTGGCTTTTGTTTTTCTTTTTGGCTCCTGAACGAGGTCTTTTTCACTCCGGTCTCTGGTTTTTCTGGTTTTCGTCCTGTTTACAGGCTTTTCCTTCACTTCGATCAGGTTTCTGGAAAGCAGGCTCTGAATGGAGAAAGACAGTTCTCTTCTTGTGATATCCAGAATCTCTGTCGTTTCTTTGAAAGTACAGTTTTCATGCGGACGGCTGAAATAAAACAGCAATTTAATATCCACTGTCTGCAGTTCGTTTTTCAGTGCTACTACATCAAACAATCGTTCCTGCAGTTTTCTCTCCCTGTATGAATCAAAGAAAAATCCTTCTCCTTCCTGTACTCCTTCACTTACGCTTGTCCGCTCTGCCCCAAGCTTATAACTTCCCGGAAGAATCGAAGGCGCAACCACACCGTCACCGGCAGCCTCAATCAGGAACCGGTACACCTGCACCTTGTATTTTTCGTAATCTTCCTCGTCAAAAACATCTTTGCAGAAGCTGTTATAATACTCAAACACCGTACGTTTCATCTGAATTGTCTTTTTCACACTCATTCCCTGAGAAACCAGCGAACCTTTTGTTTTTACATAGTAGTACACCGGTACTTTCAGCGCATAAACACTGCGGATATGGCGGACATATTCCAGATTGAACATAAAATCCTCACACCAGCTCACAGAACTGTCCATGCGAAGACGATAGCTTTCTACAATTTCCCGTTTATATAATTTATTCCACAAAACTCCATAATAAAAATCCGCCGGCTTCTGCAGCATATTTTCCGCAAAAGTCACCTGGTCCATCAGCCCATCCTCTTCGATTGCACCTTTCTGGGAAACCCGTTCTCCAATGACCCTGTAAAAATCGGCGATCACCATATCACACTGGTTTTCTTCCACTGTACGGACAAACAATCCTGTTGCCTCCGGAGTGATCCAGTCATCACTGTCCAGAAACTGCAGATATTTCCCCTCAGCAATGTCCAGCCCGCGATTTCTGGTATCGGAAACTCCCGAATTTTCTTTATGGATCACACGGACGCGTTCATCTATTTCCGCATAACGGTCACATATTTCACCGGAAGTATCAGTACTTCCATCATCCAGTAAAATCAGCTCAAAATCTTTGAACGTCTGGTTCAGAATGCTGTCAATACATCTTGCCAGACTCTTCTGGGCATTATAGACCGGTACGATCACGCTTACTACTGGTCCCATTTCGCTACCTCCTGATTTCTTTCCAAAGCATCATTCTGAAAATTATTTTAACAAAAAAGTAATTTTTTTCAAGCTGATGCCCTGGATTTATGGTAGAATAAGCGTATTATTTGCTTTCACCATAAATTTCTTCAGAAAGGTAACATACTTTATGCAATTATATACTCAGAAATATACCTCCGATTCCTCCGTCCATCACACTCCCATGGCAGTCATTTCCGGTTATCCGGTCCGCCCCGGCATGTTTGACGTAAATGGGGCAACACCCCTTCAGTACGGAGTAAACTTCACCATTCACACACATGGCGGCACTTCCTGCGAACTTCTTCTTTTTCACAGAGGTCAGGAAGAGCCTTATGCCGTTCTTCCGTTTCCGGAAGCTTACAAAATCGGAGATGTTTATTCCATGCTCGTTCTTGGCCTGGATATCGAGGATCTTGAATACGCATACCGCATTGACGGCCCCTATTGTCCGGAAAAGGGGCTCCTCTTTAATAAAAGCAATATTCTCCTGGATCCTTATGCCAGAGCAGTCGCCGGTCAGCGTATATGGGGATACAAACAGGAAAATGCCTATCACGCACGGGTAGTCAAAGACGTGTTTGACTGGGGCGATATGCCTCAGTCTCATAAAGAAATGAGTGACCTGATCATCTATGAACTGCATGTGAGAGGCTTTACCCAGCATCCCTCTTCCGGTGTTCAGCACAGAGGAACCTTTGCCGGACTTATGGAAAAAATCCCCTATCTGAAAGAGCTCGGAATCAACGCGGTCGAACTCATGCCGATCTTTGAATTTGATGAAACGGTCAATACAAGAGAAGTCAATGGGCAGAAGCTGCTGGAATACTGGGGATACAATACCGTTGGATTTTTTGCCCCGAATACCAGCTACACTGCTTCCCGGGAATACAATCAGGAAGGCACAGAACTGAAAACTCTCATCAAATCCCTTCACGACAATGGAATTGAGGTTATTCTGGATGTGGTGTTCAACCATACTGCAGAGGGAAACGAAAAAGGGCCTTCTTTCTGCTTCAAAGGCCTGGATAATAACATCTATTATATGCTGACTCCGGATGGAAATTACTATAATTTCAGCGGCTGCGGAAATACCCTGAACTGCAACCATCCTATTGTACAGCAGATGATTCTTGAATGTCTGCGCTACTGGACCGTCAGCTACCGGGTGGATGGTTTCCGTTTTGATCTGGCAAGTATTCTCGGCCGCAATGTAGACGGATCCCCCATGAATAACCCGCCTCTTCTGAAAAGCCTGGCCTACGATCCGATTCTGAGCAATGTAAAGCTGATTGCAGAAGCATGGGATGCCGGCGGAATGTATCAGGTGGGAAGTTTTCCTGCCAGCAAACGCTGGGCCGAATGGAACGGCAGATACCGGGATGCCCTGAGAGGTTTTCTGAAAGGAGAATGCTGGCGCGCATGGGACGCTGCACAGAGTATCTGTGGTTCCGGCGATCTGTACGGAGGATTTTATGACAATCACAGCAACAATTACGCAGGTTACAATTCCTGTGTCAATTTTCTAACCTGCCATGACGGCTTCACGCTTTATGACCTGTATTCTTACAACGAAAAACACAATGAAGCCAACGGCTGGAACAATATGGACGGATCCAATGACAACCTGAGCTGGAACTGCGGTGCTGAAGGCGAAACCAGTGATCCGCAGGTCCTTTCCCTGCGATACCGGATGATCCGCAA
Organism: uncultured Blautia sp.; assembly: GCA_945864225.1. Classification (GTDB taxonomy): domain Bacteria; phylum Bacillota; class Clostridia; order Lachnospirales; family Lachnospiraceae; genus Blautia_A. The sequence continues at coordinate 9,157 of CAMBAL010000067.1, forward strand.
TGCCTGTGCCGTTCTTATGTGCAGCCGTGGAACTCCCATGTTCCTTGCAGGGGATGAATTTGGGAACACACAGTTCGGCAACAACAACGGATATTGTCAGGATAATGAAATTTCCTGGCTTGACTGGAATCTTATTCAGAAGAATTATCATCTGCTGGAGTTTTTCCGCTATATGATTCATTTCCGGCTGCGTCATCCCATCATCCGCAAAAAACTCCCGACTGCTGTCTGCGGTATGGCTCCCATGCAGACACACGGATCGGATGCCAGAGAACTGGACATCCCCTATGATGCCAAAACCTTCTCCGTCAGCTTTGCCGGATATGACAGAGAAAAAGGCCACGATGATCTGGTCTATATATCAATAAATACCTACTGGGAAGATGTGCTGATCACTCTTCCGGCACTGCCTCACGGCGGAGTGTGGTATTTATGTGTCAACACCAGCGGAGACGGTCTGGGGCGCTGTTTTTATCCGCAGGGACAGGAGGTTCGTGTAGACGGTTCCTTTATCCTGCGCGCAAGATCAGTTGCTGTTTTTACGGTAATGGACTGCTGACACAATAACTCTTATGATTCCCGGGTATATGCTGCATAATATGCTCAATGAAAGAAAAAAAAGTCCCGGGGAAATGTGTATTCCTGGCACACATTTCCCGGGGACTGTTTGATTTCTTTATTACTTTTCCAGTTGCCGTTTTTCCGCTCTCATCGTTCACGGAAAATCTTCAACGGACTGAAACACTCCTGTTTCAACAAATAACTTGTCTGATTTCTCATCTGCAGTATTGTGCCAGACTATCTCTTACGTATCCAGGATATCAGATACAATACGAGACATACGATCACAATAACCGGCAGTACCGTTCCGATCACCACCAACAGCCCTGCAATAATCAGTGCCGCAGCCGCGATTACAATAGCCTTTCCATACCAGGTAGTCAGATCCAGACGATAGGTACGATGCTTCACCTGTTCCTGATTCATTCTGTCATAACCGGAACCATTCTCTGATCCCTGTTTTCTCTTATCCGATGATTCATATCTTCCGCTGCCATAAACTGCCTGATCTGACTGCGGGTCCGTATCCAGAAGAGTTCTGGCAATCAGCCGCGGATCTCCCAGCTCCTGAAGAATCTCTGATTCGCTGCGTCCTTTCTTCATCTGCTCCTCAAAATAATCATGATAATAGCGTATATGAGCGGCAACACTCCCCTCCGGCATCTCACCGGACAGCTGCTCTCTTAAGATTTCCAGAAATTCAGTTCTGTTCATATTGTCCTCTCCGTCTTATAAATGCTATTTGGGTTTGCGTTTATTCTAACATAATTTACGGCGATATCAACGGAGGAAACTATAAAATTTTTATAAACCACAATGAACAGAGATACATTAAGCAATCTATGAAGAAGACTATGAAGAGATCTGTTATCTGACACAGTTCGCTTCCACTCCTATATTTTCATGTAAAGTGTATATGTTTTTCAATTTTGTTGCACTTTTTACAATTCTCGTCTTAAAATTTAGTGCATTTTTACATTTCCAAGAATTTGATAAATTCTTGACAAATTCTGAATCGGGTGTTAGAATCAAGTCATCAGTTAAGAAATCACTGACAACTGACGGATACAGTGGAGGTTACCACAGGGAATCAGTGATTTGTTTTCGCCGACCGTCTGGGCAGTATTTGAGCACATCAGATACTGTCCTTTTTTGTTACCTTTTCCAAAAGAAACAGGACGCAGAAATCAGGCCTCGGCTGTTTTACCCTCACGGTGATATCCGCCAGAGCGTGTTTGAACATTGCTCTGGTATATCACTGTAAACCTACCTGAAACTGCATGTAATATGTACTTTCAGAGAACTTGCACCGGCATCTGTGTATGCCGACGAAAGGAGAACAATTATGGGATTCAAAAGCGACATCGAAATTGCACAGGAATGCGAAATGCTTCCAATCACTGACATTGCAGAAAAAGCAGGTATTGACGACAAATATCTGGAGCAGTACGGAAAGTACAAAGCAAAAATCGACTACAATCTTCTGAAAGAAACCGATAAGGAAAACGGAAAACTGATCCTCGTTACCGCGATCAACCCGACTCCTGCTGGTGAAGGAAAAACCACCACAACGGTAGGTCTTGCAGATGGTATGCAGAAACTGGGCAAAAAAGTTATGGTAGCTCTTCGTGAGCCGTCCCTTGGACCAGTATTCGGCGTAAAGGGCGGAGCTGCAGGCGGCGGATACGCACAGGTAGTTCCGATGGAAGATATCAACCTGCATTTTACCGGTGACTTCCATGCAATCGGCGCAGCCAACAACCTTCTGGCAGCCATGATCGACAACCATATCTTCCAGGGCAATGCACTGAACATCGACCCGAGAAAGATCACATGGAGAAGATGTGTGGACATGAACGACCGTCAGCTCCGTAATGTAGTAGACGGCCTTGGCGGAAGAACCAACGGTATGCCTCGTGAAGACGGTTATGACATCACTGTTGCATCCGAGATCATGGCAGTTCTCTGTCTTGCAAGTGACATCAACGACCTAAAAGAAAGACTTGGCCGCATCATCATCGGTTATACCTATGGCAAACCATCCGAACAGAAACCGGTTACCGCACATGACCTTCACGCAGAAGGCGCTATGACCGCACTTCTGAAAGATGCTCTGAAACCAAACCTGGTTCAGACTCTGGAGCATGTACCGGCAATCGTTCACGGCGGACCATTCGCAAACATCGCTCACGGATGTAACTCCGTAACTGCTACCAAGATGGCTCTGAAACTTTCTGATTACACCATCACAGAAGCAGGCTTCGGTGCTGACCTTGGTGCTGAGAAATTCCTGGATATCAAATGCCGTATGGCAGGCCTGAAACCAAACGCCGTTGTTATCGTTGCAACCGTACGTGCACTGAAATACAACGGCGGCGTAGCAAAGGCTGACCTGAACAATGAAAATCTGGAAGCTCTGGAAAAAGGTCTTCCAAACCTTCTGAAACATGTAAGCAACATCACAAACGTTTATAAACTTCCATGTGTGGTTGCCATCAATGCATTCCCGACCGATACCAAGGCAGAGCTTGACCTGGTAGAAGCAAAATGTAAAGAACTTGGCGTAAACGTTGCACTTTCCGAAGTATGGGCAAAAGGCGGCGAAGGCGGAATCAAACTTGCAGAAGAAGTCATCCGTCTCTGCGAAGAGCCGAACGACAGCTTCAGCTACTCTTACGAACTGGAAGGCTCCATCGAGGACAAACTGAACCAGATCGTACAGAAGATCTACGGCGGCAAGAGAGTAGTTCTTACTGCAAATGCTCAGAAACAGGCAAAACAGCTGGAAGCTATGGGCTTTGGCAACTGCCCGATCTGTGTAGCAAAAACACAGTACAGCTTAACTGATGACCAGACCAAGCTGGGCGCTCCGACTGATTTCGAAGTAACCGTACGTAACCTGAAGATTTCCGCAGGCGCAGGCTTCATCGTAGCCCTTACAGGTGAGATCATGACCATGCCTGGTCTTCCGAAAGTTCCGGCTGCAGAAAAGATCGATGTAGACGAAACAGGAAAGATCACCGGTCTGTTCTAA
>CAMBAL010000068.1 GCA_945864225.1 uncultured Blautia sp.
GACAGCTTAGTAAAGTGCGCCCATTTATGGCTGTCCTCTACTTTCTTTCACACTACTGCTCCTCATTTTTCACTTATAAGTTCTCATTAAAAATCGAATATATTTTAGTGAAAAAAAGCGATTTTTGCAAGTATTTCTTACTTTTGGCCGATAAAACTGTGATATTTCACAAGGCCGGTCTGCTCCCCAAAGGGTTCCATATCAAATTTGCCAGTATCTGATCAGACACGCTTCTCCCTCTCCTTCCGGTAATCCGAAATGCCGCACACGGTCAGTACACGCCCTTTTACCCGGAAATGAATATCTTTATCCTGAAATGCCAGTCCGTAAATTCTATCCGCATCTTTCTGATAGCCCGGTCTCGGATCAGCAGCAAGAACCTGAATCAAAGCCTCTCTTGACGATTCCGGTATCTGTTCCAGCCACTCATCGGGAAAAATAACTTCCAGCTTTTCATAGGAGATCTGATCCGTAAATCCTCCGGATGCATCCGGATGACTGTCTACATAGGGAAGGTATGGTTTGATATCATAGATTGGAGTTCCATCCATCAGATCTGCACCGGTAATATGAAGAACCGGGCCCCGTTCTTTATCCATCTCAATCCGTTCCAGCCTGACAGACGAAAGTCCCAGAGGATTCGGTCGAAACGGGGAGCGTGTGGCAAATACACCCTTTCGGATATTCCCGCCAAGCTTCGGCGGCCGAACTGTAGGAGACCATTTTTCTCTCACAGACTGGGAAAATTCCCAGATCAGCCAGAGATGTGTGAATTCTTCCAGTCCTCTTACCGCCTCCGGAATCCGATATTCCGGTTCAAAAACAATCTGACTTTTCAGTTCTGCTATTCGGCTGCTCTGATGAGGAATTCCGAATTTTGTAGGAAAATCCGTATGAATTCTGGCAATCACTTTCATCGTCTGACCTTGAGGACCGTTCTGTTCTATGTGCTTATTCATCAAATATTTCTCCTATCCGGATAATAGATTCTTTTACCAGCTTCTGAAAAAGCGGGCCCACTCTGTCTGCGGTTTCCTGGACTTCCTGATGAGAAAGGGGCTGCTCTGTCATTCCGCATGCAAGATTGGAAATACAGGAAATCCCACAGATTTTCATTCCCATATGATTCGCGGCAACTGCTTCACAGGCAGTACTCATTCCCACTGCATCCGCCCCGAGAGTTCTCACCATCCGAACCTCCGCAGGTGTCTCATATGCAGGACCGGTCAGCTGGAGATATACGCCCTCCTGAAGCGGAATCTGCAGATCCTCTGCGGTTTTACGGATGATATCCCTCAGATCTGCATCATAAACCTGACTCATATCACAAAACCGCGGACCAAGTTCTTCCACATTGGGATCGATCAGCGGAGAAGGAACAAAAGAAGCAATCTGATCTTTGATCAGCATAAAATCTCCCGGATGAAACTCATAATTCACCCCTCCGGCAGCATTGGTCAGAAACAGCACTTCCGCTCCAAGCAGCTTCATCAGACGTACCGGAAGTACTACCTGTTCCATGGAATATCCTTCATAATAATGCACTCTTCCCTGCATGACAACCGCAGGAACATGGTCCACATATCCAAAAAGAAATCTGCCTTTGTGTCCGGGTACCGTTGATACCGGAAAACCTTCAATTTCTCCGTAATCTACTGTCTGCACAACCCGGATCTCATCTGCAAATCCACCCAGGCCTGACCCGAGAATCAGAGCCAGCCGCGGTACAAAATCGGTCTTTTCCCGGATACTCTCCAGACTTTTTTCCAGTCTTTCATATACAGCATTCATAGCCTGTCCTCTCTTTCATCCAACTGATTCATAATCACCTGTTCCATCAGACAGTCTGTCAGTTTTCGTGACGGCGGCTTTGTTCCAACTGTGGTCACTGCACCTGCTGACACCGCCATACACAGACGCATCAGATCTTCTTTCTTCATTTTTTTCTCCCATGCATATGCCAGACCTGCTACCATGGCATCCCCTGCTCCCACTGTGGAATGCGCCTTCACCTCCAGTGCGGGACAGCGGAATGCGGAATCTCCAAAGACAAACATGGCACCTTCTTTTCCCATGGATACTGCGATGATTTTTGCCCCCTTTTCCTTAAGCTTTTCTGCCGTATTTCTCAGTTCGGATACTGGTTCCTCCATGGAAATTCCCGCATATTCCTCAAGCTCTGTCCGGTTGGGTTTGAGAATATCAGGTTCTGCCTCCAGCCCCAGACGAAACAGTTCCCCGTCAGCATCCAGAAGAACTTCCGCACCTTTTTCATGCACCATTCGGGTGATTCTGGCATACGTATCCCTGGGGATGCCTGCAGGTATACTGCCGGACAATACAAACAGGGTTCCCTCTTCTGCATAACCTTCCAGCTTTTTCATCAGTATATCCATTTTCTCCTCTGTGATCACAGGTCCCGGCTCATTCAGTTCCGTCAGCGCACCGCTTTGTTCAAACACTTTGGTGTTTGTTCTGGTTTCTCCGTCCACCCATACAAAATCACAGGAAATTCCCTTTTCTTCAAGGACCGCCGCAATCGTCCGTCCGTTATTTCCTGCCAGAAATCCGGTAGCTATGCTCGTTCCTCCCAGTTCCAGAATCGTTCTGGAAACATTAATTCCCTTGCCTCCGGCATCATATTCCACTTTTTTGATCCTGTTCAGACCGCCGTGCAGAAGTGTGTCAATTTCTACGGTCTTGTCGATTGCCGGATTCATTGTTACAGTAATAATCATTGTTTTCTCCTTAATATGGCAGAAACACAGCAGACACGGGCCTCACCGCAATAGCCTGCAGTAAAATACCGTGTCTGTCTGGTTTATCGCATATGTACAAAATTTATAAAAACATTACAGAAGTCCTTTTTCTCTGATCAGAGACAGTGCATCTTCGTCTGCCACTACCGTCAGGTCATTATGAAGCTGCAGAATAGATGCCGGTACATTCGGAGTGATCGGTCCGTACAGAGAATCATACAGTGCCTGCGCCTTTGCAGCTCCTGTTGCAACCAGAAGAATCTTTCTGGCAGCCATAATATTCTTGATTCCCATTGTATATGCCTGTTTCGGAACTTCATCCATACTCTCGAAGAATCTGGAATTTGCCTGAATCGTACTCTCGGTAAGATCCACTACATGTGTTTCTTTTTCAAAAGCATCTCCCGGCTCATTGAAACCGATATGACCGTTTCCGCCGATTCCCAGAAGCTGCATATCCACACCACCCATGCTGTGGATGATTGCATTATAGTCCGCGCACGCTTTATCAGCATCTTCCTCCAGTCCATTCGGCACAAAAGTTCTGGATTTATCAATATTTACATGATCAAAAAGATTGGTGTTCATGAAATAACGGTAGCTCTGCTCATTGTCACCGGAAAGTCCACGGTATTCGTCCAGATTCACGCTGGACACTCTGGAAAAATCCAGATCTCCCTTCTGATACCACTCAACAAGCTGCTGATACATACCCACCGGAGTGGAACCGGTCGCCAGTCCAAGAACTGCATCCGGCTTCATAATAATCTGGGCAGACATAATATTCGCTGCCTTTCTGCTCATGTCCTGATAATCTTTTGCGGCATAAATAATCATAATTACTCTCCTTTACATTTCTGTTTTTGCTTACCCCAGGCATCTGTTTTCGTATACCTTTATTATATCTCTTACTGAGCCTTTTGTGAAATACCAAATCAGCTTTCTTTTTTGTCTGATTGATGCTGTCCGGTTATTATTTTTTCATCCCTGACAGCTTCGTCTGATCATCTGCCAGACTGATTTTCCCGATTAAAGATCTCTGAAATGGAACTGACTCTTTCCCGATGCATAATCTCCAACAATCTGTCCGCTTCCAAAAAGCTTATATTTATAGCTTACCAGACCTTCCAGACCAACCGGCCCCCTCGCATGGATCTTGCTGGTGCTGATCCCCACTTCCGCACCAAAGCCATAACGATATCCATCTGCAAAACGGGTGGAACAATTCTGATAAACCCCGGCGGAATCCACCATACGCATGAATTTCTCAGCAGCCCCGGCGTCTTCCGTAATAATACAGTCTGTATGGTGAGAACCATAGGTATTGATATGCTCAATCGCTTCTTCCAGACTGTCCACAAGCTTCACAGATATAATATAATCCATATATTCCTTTGCAAAATCCTCTTCTGTAGCGGCCGCACAGGAAATCAGTCTCTGTACTTCTTCTGTTCCTCTGATCTCTACTTTGCCATCCATGGCCTCTTTCAGCTTCGGCAAAAGCTCTGCTGCAATTTCTCTGTGGACCAGAAGCGTTTCTACGGTATTGCAGGCAGCCACATACTGTGTCTTGGCATCAAAAATAATCGGAACTGCTTTTTCCAGATCTGCTTCTCTGTCCACATAAATATGGCAGATTCCATCCGCATGCCCCATAACCGGAATTTTGGTATTTTCCATGATATAGCGCACAAAATTATTGGAACCGCGCGGAATCAGCAGATCCACATAGCCAGAACATTTCAGAAGTTCTGCAATTTCCTCCCGGTCTTCCAGCTGAAGCAGGCAATTCTCCGGAAGTCCGGCTTTCAATACCGCCTGATAGATTAGCTGAAACAGGACTCTGTTCGTTCTCGCCGCCTCACTGCCGCCTTTTAAGATCACACAGTTGCCGCTCTTTACACAAAGAGTGGAAATCTGAACAAGTGCGTCCGGTCTTGCTTCAAAAATAATACCGATGGTTCCGATCGGACAGCTTTCCCGATAAAGGGTCAGTCCTTTATCCAATTCTCTCGCAAGCTGTGTCTTAAAAAGCGGATCAGGCAGATGAATCAGGTCCTGGATTCCACTGACCAGAACCTGAAGCTTATCCGCATTCAATTCCAGTCTTTTCAGAATCGGCGCTGCTTTTCCTTCTTTTCTGGCCTGCTCCATATCTTCTGCATTCGCCTCAAAAATCAGTTTCTGATTCTCTTCCAGGCTTCGCCCAATCTCTTCCAGAGCACGATTACGTACTTCTTCCGGCTGCGATGCCATTCCGGCTTCTGCTTTTTTTACTGCTTTTACACTGTCTAATACACTCATTGTCTGTTCTCCTGTTGCTTAAATTAACCTGTATTTTTTGTCCGCTGTACTTTTCTCATCCATTCAAAAATCATTTTTGTGTTACTGTGAACAGTAACCTTTTTGTTTCTTTATCCTATCATATCATTCCACTGATTTCAACGTTTTCCCGTGAATCCTGAAATTTTCGTTCTATTTTTCCTCATCAGCAAACAGAAGAATCTGTCCATATTCTCCGTCATATCCGGGGCGCCGGATCACACTTCCCTCACGCATTCTGCGTATTCCATCTGCTGCCTGCGTACCGCCTTCTCTCTGAATATCCTCCAGCGGGATTTCTCTCAGAATAGAAAACTCCGGGCCAAGACTGGACAGCAAACGTTCATATTCTCCCTGTACTTTCTTACTTGCTGCCGAATATCCCATCACGGCAGATAACACCTCAGGCAGAGGAACCAGACTCTCAAAGGGCCTGGCATCTTTTTTTACGTAACCTTCCTCCCGGTCCGCCAGCTGCCCAATCCGGTGATCCACTCCCATTGTGAGTTTTTTTCCACAAACCGGACATATTCCGCCGCAGGCTTCTGCTTCTTTCGGACTGAGGCATACCTGACATCTCCAATGTCCGTCATAGTGATATTTCCCCTCTTCCGGAAAAAATTCCAGTGTCCCGTCCAGACCTTTTCCTTCCTGAACTGCCCTGTACAGTCCTTCATAGGAAGCGTCGCAGTCCAGAAGAGTGGCTTCTCTTCCAAGCTTTGACGGAGAATGTGCATCTGAATTGGACACCAGCTGAATCCCATCCAGGGCGGAAAGTCTCCAGTTCATCGGTGGATCGGAAGAAAGTCCTGTTTCTACAGCATGTACATAAGGTGTCAGATCTCCAAAGCATTCTTCCATCGTATCAAAACCGGAACAAGCTCCAAACAGCCCAAAATGCGGTGTCCAGACGTGTGCCGGAATCAGGATTCCCGAAGAACATGTTTCCAGCAGCATTTCCAGCAGATCATGACTGTCCAGACCAAGAATCGGCCTTCCATCCGAATGGATATTTCCTATTTTTCCCAGCTTTTCGGACAGTTTTTCTGCTTCTTCCAGCCCCGGAAGGAGAATGACATTATGCACCTTTCTTGTCTTTCCATTTTTCTTATAAATGGAACTGATTTCTCCGGATATCACAAATAACGGAGATTTCTCCGCATATGCTGCTGTTTCTGACGGAAGATATTCCTCTTTCAGCCGGTATAATCCATCTTCTGTCCGGACCAGTTTTTCTCTCAGTTCCTCTCTCCATGCAGGATGAGTAAAATCGCCGGTTCCCACCATGGAAATTCCCTTTTTTCTTGCCCAGAGATCCAGATATTCCGGTGTTCCTTCTTTGCTGGTTGCCATAGAATACCGGGAATGTATGTGCAAATCTGCAATCTGTTTCATGCCAGAATTCCAAGTCCTTCCAGAAGAATTTTCAATCCGAGCAGAATCAGAATGATACCACCGCACAATTCTGCTTTTGACTTGTATTTCATGCCAAAAAGACTTCCAATCTTCACCCCTGCCGCAGAACAGACAAAGGTTACCACACCGATAAAGCAGATTGCCGGGATAATCGCAACCTTCAGAAATGCAAAGGTCACACCAACCGCAAGTGCATCAATACTGGTCGCCACCGCCAGAATAAACATATCTCTGGCAGCCATGGAGCCATCCATCTCTTCCTCTTCTCCAAAAGATTCCTTCACTATGCTGGCTCCGATAAACAGCAGCAGAGCAAACGCGATCCAGTGTGCGTAATGAGTGATCATATCTGTAAAATACCTTCCCCCCAGATACCCGATCAGCGGCATCAGCGCCTGAAATCCGCCAAACCACAAACCTGCCGTCGCCATATGCTTCCAGTTGATTTTTCCAAGAGAAAGCCCCTTACAGACAGATACGGCAAACGCATCCATAGACAGTCCCACTGCCAGTACAAAAAGTTCAAAAAGTCCCATTTTATCCTCCTTCGTAAAATAGAATCACGGTCATATTTTTTATACCACAGAAAAATACAACGCACTTTCCTGAAATACAAAGAAATATGATGTAAAAAAACCAGGTGAGGCGACACGCCTATACCTGGGTACAAAAAAAGACCATGTATAGACACTATCCCTCTATACATGAGTCTCGTTATTTAATGCAAGCCAGACCTCTCAGTCAGTATGTTGACTTGCCACATATTTCTATGCCAACTACTCCCTCACGGATGTTACATTTCTGGGAAATTTTATCATCTCTTCTGCGACTTGTCAACTCTGATCTTCTGTTTCATTTTTGTTTTTCTGCTTCATTTCTATTTTCTTTTTATTTAGTAATAATTCCTGTCTTTGACAATGACAGTTATATATTGCCTTTCCGGTTCTCGTTTTAAAAACGATGCGGCGTTTTTTTCTCTGCTTTCATCCGGATTTTTGTCTCGGCTTCCAGTTCTGCGGCAGTTTTGATAATACCGGAACCGTATTTTTTCTGAAGTCCGAACAGCTTTTGATTTAACTCCTCTTTTTTGTTCTCTTTTTCCACATCTTTCAGATTCCAGAGGGAAATCTGCTCTGTTTTGCTCTCTGTAAAATTACCAGTTCCGATTCCAATCAGTCGAATCGGCTGAAACGGAATTTTCTCAAGCAGTCCCGCAGCTGTATGATAAATCGTTTCTGTGCTGTTTGTCGGTTCCACCGTCTGCGAACGGGTAATCCCTTTCATGGAAGCATAGGTAATCTTCAGCGTCACCGTCTGACAATAACATCCCCTGGAACGCAGTTTCAGACTCAATTCCTTTGCAAAAATCCGAAGGTAGCTTTTCAGATATTCCAGGTCTGAAGAATCCTGCTGAAAGGTGTGTTCCCTGCTGATGGATTTGGCTTCGGATTCATAATAGGGAACCACTTCCCTCTCATCAATTCCCTGCGCAATTTCTACAATCTGACGACCTCTTTTGCCGAACACTTCCTCTACACGCTTTTGATTTTCCAACAGATCCTGCACAGTGTAAATGTGCATTTCATGCAGCTTTTCAGAGGAACGGTTTCCCACCCCGAGAAGAACTTCTATTTTCCGTTTTTTTATCAGTTCCCGAAAGAATTCCTGATCCGGAATTTCAAAAAATCCATCCGGCTTTTTCTCCTCACTGGCAAATTTTGCCGTTGCCTTGCTGTATCCGATTCCCACAGAACAGGTCAGCCCCACTTCTTTTCTGGTCCGTTCCCGGATCATCTGTCCAATATTCCGGGCACTGCCAAAAAGCCGGATGCTGCCTGTCACATCAAGATATCCTTCATCCAGCGAAATATATTCCATCACATCGGTATATGTACCCCAGATTTCATGAAGCTGTGCAGATACTTCCCGGTACTTCCGGATGTCCGGATGCATATAGATTCCCTGCGGACAGCGGCGGTAAGCCTCCTTGATATTCATGGCGGAACGTACTCCGTATTTCCTTGCTTCATAGCTGCAGGTAGATACCACGCCGCGTTCCTGCGGAAGGGCTCCGATAATCAGCGGCTTACCGGCAAGTTCCGGATGATCTCTGCTTTCCACAGAAGCAAAAAAAGCATCCATATCCACATGTATAATTTTTCTGTCCACAATTTTCCCTTCTTTCTGAACAATTGTTTACATATTCGCATTTCTACTATATACTGAAACATATGTGTTCCCCGTCATCTGTTAATGACAGTCAGACGACACTGGCTAACACCTGTACGGGGCAACCAACTTTACTATCCGGAGGAAATCGACATGTCGTTTATACAGTTTTTTTACAATCTTCTATGGGGAGATCTTGTCACAATCCCGCTTCCCGGCGGCAGTTCCATCGGGCTTTCCCTGCTGGTTCTGCTCCTGATACCCGCAGGTATTTATTTTACCATCCGTACAAGGTTCCTTCCTTTCCGCCTCTTTCCTGAAATGCTGAAAATCTCTGTGGAGAAGAAAACCAGTTCCGAAAAAAACTCTATATCCGGTGTACAGGCACTGATCATTTCCACAGCCACCAGAGTCGGAATGGGCAATCTGGTAGGAGTCGTTGCCGCTATTTCCATGGGTGGTGCAGGTGCGGTATTCTGGATGTGGGTTACAGCCCTTCTCGGCTCCTCCACTGCATTTATAGAAGCAACACTTGCACAGCTGTATAAAGAAAAAGATCCCCTTTACGGCGGATTCCGCGGTGGTCCGGCTTATTATATCCATCATCTTTTTTACAAAAAAGGACATCGCCTGAAACGCTCCGTCATTGCCTCTTTATTTGCTCTGTCAGGACTGCTTTGCTGGTGCGGAATCAGCCAGGTAATCGGAAACTCGGTTTCCTCCGCATTTGAAAATGCTTTTCATATCCCACCGCTTTATACGACAATTGTACTTGTTATTTTTGCAGCAGTCATTGTTCTTCGAAAAAACGCTACAGTAAAAGTGCTGGATGTAATCGTACCTGTGATGGCAGGCTGTTATTTTCTAATCACCATATTTATTATTGTAAAAAATGCCGGACAGCTTCCAGCCGTTTTCCGGCAGATTTTTGAAGAAGCATTCGGTCTCCGACAGGCAGTGGCAGGAGGGTTTGGCGCTGTACTGATGAACGGAGCCAAGCGCGGGCTTTTTTCCAATGAAGCCGGTTCCGGTTCTGCTCCCTGCGCTGCTGCAGCTGCCGATATCAGTCATCCTGCCAAAGAAGGTCTGCTGCAGGCATTCGGCGTATTCATCGATACCATCGTGATCTGCAGCTGTTCTGCCATGATCATGCTTCTGGCTCCGGTGGAACTGACCGCAGGTCTGACCGGTATGGATCTGCTTCAGACCGCCATGAGCCATCACCTTGGAAGATTCGGCGTTATTTTTATAGCCGCCACATTATGGCTGTTCAGTTTCTCCACCTTTATCGGCATTCTGTTTTATGCAAGGCCAAACATCGCCTATCTTTTCGGCGATAACTGGCTTTCACAGACACTTTATAAAATCCTTGCACTTGTGATGCTCTTTATCGGGGGACTGGCTGCCTACACCTTTGTCTGGGATCTGGGTGATATCGGAATCGGACTGATGACGATTTTCAATATGCTGGCTCTTTTCCCTCTGTCAGGACAGGCCATCCGCTCACTGAAAGACTACGAGAGCCACATAAAAAAATCCTGACTCTGAACTCATCCATATACAGGAAAGACTCCTGCCCGAAAGGCTTTCCGACAGATGTGCGTCCCAATCTGTCGGAAAGCCTTTTTCAAACACGCTCTATAATGTATCAAAAAAGCGTTCTATAAATTTCAGGGTAACACCGTATGCCGCAGCTTCCAATTTATATTTCCCGGTTCGCAAATACGAGGGATCCAGATCAAATTTATTATACTCCATGATTTTTCTTCCAAGCTCCGGCAGAAACTCTTCCAGATAACCTCCCACATATCCTCCAAGAACAATATCACAGTCAAAAGCCATCCGAAGATTAGAAACGACCACAGCAAGATCATCCAGATATTCTTCCCAGATCTGCACACAGGTTTTCTCTCCTTCTTTCAGCTTCCGGAAAAACAGCTCCAGATTGTCATCCGTCAGGCGCTGCAGCACCTTCGCGGAACAATAGGCATCTGCGCATCCCCGCTTGCCGCAGTAGCATGGGCGCCCGCCTTTCTCAATGATCATATGGCCAAATTCACCGCTCCTGAAATTTTCTCCCGGATACAGTTTGTCATGAAGATAAATAGCCCCTCCTACCGTATTGCTCAGGGAAAGGTAAATCGTATGATTCTCACTCCCTGTAAGTTCCGCATAAGCTGCACTGTTGGCATCATTTTCCAGAGCATACGGAAAACCGATTGCATGTTCTATCGTTTTAAAACTGACATTTTTCACATTTAATGCGTGGGAACGAAGCAGGACTTTTTCTTCCTGATTCACAATTCCCGGGAGAGAAATTCCCACACCGATGATTTTCGCCTCACTGACACCTGACTCTTCTATAAAATCGTGCAGCAGTTCCCCCATTTTCCCATAGTAAGAATAGGTATTTTCATAAGGAATGCGGATTCTCTTCTTATTTACCGGCTCCCGCCTCATATTGACCAGTACAAACGTAATATGATTGGCTGTAATATCCATTCCTGCCGTATAGCCTACATCCGCAGAAATAGACAGTGCTTTGGCTTTCCTGCCGCCTGTGGATTCAAAAACCCCGCTCTCCTCCACCACGCCGGCCTCCACCAGTTCTTTCACATTCTGAAGAGTAGTCGGCATGCTCAGATTCAGCCGAGAAGAAATTTCAGCCTTCGAAGTCATTCCTCTCTGCGAAATATATTTTGCAATTCTGACTTTATTATTTCGTTTCATCTCATTCATTGTTTTCACCTGCATGAAATCTTTTATAAAAGTTATTATAGATTATCTGCAGACAGCACGCAAGGAAAAAGTCCCACGGAAAACCCTGCGATACATCTAAACAAAAAAAGATGCCGCCCTTTTACAGACAGCACCTTTCCACATTTCTTTTATTTAGCAGTCATATAACAATCCAGTCCTTCAAACTGTTCCAGATAGCTTACCGCATCTTCATACTGGTTGGACTGAAGCGCTACTCTGACGGTATTGCATACGCAGCGTTTCAGTTCGCGGATATCCAGAGTTCCCTCTTCCAGTTCCTTACGGATATTTTCATGATCAGACGGATCTCCCGGCATAACCATATCGTTTCCGGCACGCATACATCCGGAAGCGGTACATACACCTGCAGTGGAATCCGTTGTTGTTGTCCAGTCTGTCATAATTGCTCCGGCAAATCCCCATTCATCTCTGGCAGCCTTTGTACAGATATCATAACAGTTGGCAGCGTGAACGCCATTGATCAGATTGTAGGATGTCATCATAGACATCGGCTGAGAGTTCTTTACTGCAATTTCAAAGCCTTTCAGATAAATCTCACGGAGCGTTCTCTCGGAAAGCACACTGTCAGATCCCATACGGTTGTCTTCCTGATTGTTGCATGCAAAATGCTTGATGGTAGTTCCGCATCCCGGCACTTTCTGCACGCCAAGTGTCATGGCTGCTGCCATCATACCGGAAAGAAGCGGATCCTCAGAATAATATTCAAAGTTTCTTCCGCAAAGAGGATTTCTGTGAATATTCATGCCTGGAGCCAGCCACAGGGTCACTTCAAACAGTTCCATTTCATGACCGATCATTTCACCGACTTCTTTGATCAGTTCCACATTCCAGGTCTGGGCAAGAAGTGTTCCAACCGGAATTGCTGTACAATACTGATGATAGGTAGTTCCTTTCTTCTCACGTTTTCCTGCAAAGAATCCGCCTTCCAGAGCTTCCAGGAACTCGCCTGCTTCGATTTTTCCGTCAACAACCTGATAAGACTGTTTCAGACGAATACCTGCAGGTCCGTCTGCAAGAACCATACTAGTATATAATAAAATAAGTTGTTGATAGTTAAAAAATGTGCTATAATCAGAC
>CAMBAL010000069.1 GCA_945864225.1 uncultured Blautia sp.
TATAATTTAATATTTTTAATATGTCTAATTACAATATTAATGTTTATAGTATAAAATATTATATTATGTCTACGGTACAAAATATTATACCATGGTTTATAATATAAGATTTTTTTCAAGTTGTATAGTTTATTTCCTGCCAGTACATAGAATCAGCCGAAATAAGCGTCGATTCCATTTGCAATCCCCTCTGCCATGGTATCCTGGAAAGAGGAATCACTCATCAGTGTATCGTCAGATTGGTTGGTCATAAATCCCATTTCTATAATAGTCACCGGAACGGTACTCCAGTTTATGCCGGTCATGTTGTCATAATACTGCACGCCCAGATTGGCAAAGCCTGTTGCCTGACAATAACTGTCCAGAATACACTGGGAAAGTTGTGTGGATTCCTCCGAAAGTTCCGGAATATACGGGTTTTCAGGAGAGGGTGCCATAGTCAGTGCACCGGAAGAAGTATGACTGTCTTCTCCGTTGGCGTGGATGCGGACATAAATTTCTGCACCATTGGCGGCCACATATTCTGCCCGTTCTTTATTGCTGATAGCAGTATCATTGTCCGTCCGGGTCATGATTACCTGATAGCCGCGGCTTTCGAGAATGGTTTTCAGCTTCATGGAGACATCAAGATTAAGCTGATACTCCGGAAGTCCGGTATAGGAACCTTCTGTTCCGGTAGAAGCTTTGGCTTTCATTTCGGAAGAACCGGGGCCGATCGGTTCAGTGGAACTCATATCCACATTGTAACCCTGATGCCCGGGATCTATGCCGATGACATGTCCATGATTGTCAAAAATGCTGTCCTCTCCGGAGGAAAAAACATTTTCTTCATCTTCCTGAGTAACGCCTGCATCCTCACGGGAAAAAACAGAAGTTTTGGAGGAGTCCGCATCTTCCGAACCGGGAGCACGTTCATGTTCTTCGGTTGTGCCGGAGGCACGTTTTTCCTGAAGCTCATTTTCCGCCTGTTTCTGGTCAACCGCATTCGTATAGAGATCGGCACTATCTTTTAATTTCTGCTGTTCCTGAGAAACCTGGTCCATGACCCCACTCAGGTCTTTTTCCGTAGAAACAATCTGCTGATAGGTATTGAATCCAAAAAAGAAGAGGGAAGCAATACACAGTAATCCGGTGATGACCAGCAGAATAGAAATAAAGCTTGGTTTTCTTTTCATGGAAAAATCCTTTCTATTTATTGTGGTGATTTATGGTTATATGAATGATTGTGTTGATTTATGACAGTATATTACTGCATTGGCATATGGTTTTCCGTATTTCAAATACTATCATATCTGCAACAGTATTTCAAACAGTATTTCATTACTTCCTTATTGCCTTACAAACACTGCGGCAAAACAGTAGAAATCAGATGATTTTTGCGGCAGTAAAGATGTTTTGTACTATATATGGTACCAAAAGACGAGCGGCAAAGACTCAAATGATAAAAATTCTTTAATTCTTTGTAAACGAAAGATTAAATGGCATGAATAAAGCTTGAAATTATATGGAAAGCTGGAGTATACTTAACAGTAACGGCAGTAGTTATAAACAAGAAATAACTATCGACGGGATTGTATTGCTTGAAACAAATAAGCAGCATGTTTTTCAGGAGGCAATCTCCGAACATGTTTTAGGGTGCTGCGGACCGCTAAGACGAGGGAGTTTGAATGGAAAGAAAAATTGACGAGGACAAAATCTACATAAAAATGTTTGGCCGATTTGAAATGACCTGGCAGGGGAAGAGTATTTCGCTGGGACGGAATATGAACAGCAGAAGTGTGAGACTCTTTCAGATTATTTTGACATATCGCGGAACCGGGATTTCCCGGCATGATCTGGCAGTTTATCTGTACCAGAATGAGGAAGTCGCCAATGCTGCGAACAGTATTCGTGTAGCCCAGCACCGCTTTAAGAAACAGCTGGAGAACAGCGGTGTTCCGAAAACAATGACGGATTATTACACTACAGATACAGAAGGATATTGCTGGAATGAGGAATTTCCGGCTGTGACAGATGTGGAAATGTTCAGGAAAGACAAAGAAGAAGCAGAACAGATCACATCACTTCCTGACAAAATTGGGAAACTTTATGATGCATTTCTTCTATACCGCGGTGAATTTCTGGAAGATGCAGGCGCAGAGGAATGGGCGGTTGTTTATTCTGTATGGTATAAACAGATGTATCAGGAACTGACCAGTGAATTAATTGATCTGCTCCGCGAAGCTGAGGATTATGAAAAAATGCTGGAGGTCAGCAGAAAGGCCTGTGAGCTTTATCCTTATGATGAATGGCAGGTTTATGTTCTGGAGAGTTACCAGAAGCTGGGACTGACACGGGAAGCCGGTCAGGTTTATAATGAAACGGTGCGCATGTACCGGGAGGAATTGGACTTGGATGTACCGGAGCATCTGACAGAAGTGTACAAGAGAAGTGCCGGACAGAATGATCAGTCTGATTTGATTGATGATATCCGCAACAAGCTTGAAGCGTCCATACATTCCAGGGGTTGTGGTGCGGCATATCTGACTCTGGCAAATTTTTCGGATACGTTTCGTCTGATGATTCGCCTTACCGAGCGTAACGGACAGAAAATGAGTCTGATGCTCTGCAAACTCAAGACCGATTGTTACAACGAATGTAATAAAAAAGACAGCGATCATCCCATGCAGATACTGAAAGAGACTATTTGTGATACCCTGCGAAGCGGAGACTGTTATACAGACTTTGACCAGGGATACCTGATTCTTCTGATGGGTGCGGAAGAAGACAAATGTGAACTGGTTTTCAAGCGAATTGAACGCAGCTTTAAGAACCGGAGAAAAAACAAAACCCCGTGGGAGTCAGAACTTACCTTTGATATCGTACCGACAGCGAGTTTCCACAGGATTATATGAGATAAATAAAGATAAATAAAAACCTGTTTCATGACATGAAAGGAATCATGCTGTGAAACAGGTTTTTGCGGATAATTATTTGTCGGATGCTTTCAGATTTTGAAGTTGTTTTTTCAGAGAAGCAATAATGTCATCCTTCTCCTTGCATTCCGCCTCTTTTTCTTTATACGCCGTCCGAAACTCTTCCACCTGAGCCGACAGCTCATCGATCATCAACCGCGTAGTATTGCGATCCATCAATTGCAATTCTTTAGAAAACATACCAACCATCCTTTCTACATTATTCCGGCAGATATCGTACAGATGCTGATAGAGCGGCCTGAATTCAGGATACTGTGAGATCAGCTGGGCGATATGCTCCGGCTGATCCAGGGACAGAAAAGCAAGCCATGCCTCCAGCTGGTTTTGTATACATTATTGTAGAAACTTTTCCGGAAAATATCAAGAGGAATCATATAGAATTGAAACGGGATTGGAAAAGACAGTCCGGAATCGAAAATGGTCCTGCCATGATGAAGATAAATATCAGGAAAATCACGGAACTCCGAAGGAGAAGATTCGTAGAAAATGATCGTATAAACTTCATGGATATCCTTATAGGAGAATTTCTTCTTCTGCCTGTTACGTATCCGCCGGTATTGCCGCAGCATCAGGTCGGAAATATAACAGGCGATGCGTTCCCCGGGAAACAGATAGCCGATCTTCTGAACCTCTACGTTAGCGATACTCCCATCAGCAAACTCGACAACGATATCTGTGATCAGAAGAGAGCCTTCCTCTGCCAAACGTACAGAATCATTGGGGAGGATCTGCCGGATACGAACCTTCTTTTTGAGGATCAGGGAAAGAAGAGCTTCCAGCCGTTCCGGAACATACTCCGGGTTGAAGATCTCCTTGAAATAAGGATCATAAAGAATCTTCATCCCCCGAACCCCGGTACAGTAATCCAGAAAACGCTCCTGCTCGTCCGGGAGCCAGGAAGAAAACGTCTCCTGCAGAAACGGTTTCTCATGTATCTCATTTAAAACAGCCTCGCGGCTTCTTATGTCAGGAAAAAAATTCACGTAAATCTGTCCGCATAATACCTCCAATTAAAAATTCACTTCTATATAAAAAGAAACATCTCCAGAGATAAACAGGATAAAAAACAGGAAACAGAAACACATCCGTAGAAATCAGCCAAAGAAAACCAGCCAAAGAAAACAGGAACACTTCCGGAGAATCCCGGACAAAGAAATAAGAAACATGCATATCAGAAAAATATATGCAATAGAAATCTTCAAATTTCAGATATCGGATGTAATTACGATAACACGCATATCGAGAAATCGCAAGAAAAACCATTCGACAAAAAATGACACACTTCTCCCGGGAATATTCATCAATCTTTCCTTTCTGTATCTGGTCTGACCCATGATAAATAACCTAATATTTCACCGGTCTCCTTTTCCGGCAGGACCGTTGCCAAAAAAAGCAATTTCCAAACACGCTCTGACGCCGCCCGCATTACGCAGATAGAAAAAATTTCAAATTTTTTTGAAAAAATTACAAAAATCCGGTTTGTGTAATGCTTTTTGTAATGCCCCCTTTAGTATAATGAATACATCAAAAACAACAGAGAAGAAAAAGAAGTTACAAAAATCGGATGAGAGGTGAATACGGCAGTGCAGAAAAAATCGGAGGCCATCAGTGGCAAACATGGCACATTCGTAGTCAAGATTTGCTACTGTGAAAATAATACATGGCAGGGTTATGTAGTATGGGCAGAAAAGAATAAAAAAGAATACTTCCGAAGCGCACTGGAGTTGATGAGACTGATCGACGACGCACTGTCAATGCCAACCCAGACAAATATAGAGAACAAGGAAGAAATCGCAAAAAAGGCATAACGGCATCAGATAGATGAATAGAGAAAGGAAGGATGAAGAGTCAATGGAATGGCGAAAAAAATTATCGACAATGACAGGGGTTTTTCTGGCACTGCTGACTCTGGGGCTGATCTGGACCGGACAGATGGAAGTCATGGCGGCACAGATCGAAACCGGAACCCTGATCGTCCAGCTGGATGAAATGGGAACACCGAGAGACAGTGTCGGATTTACCGCATACTATGTAGGAGGCCTGAACGACAGCAGTGAGTGGAAACTCATCGACGGACTCCAGAGCACAGGAGTAGATCTGGACGGACTGGTTTACGCAGACGAATGGGATGCAGCAGCACTGAAGCTGGCACATGCAGCAGACTTCAGCAGGCTCACAGCTTCCACAGGACAGACCAATGCAGAAGGAACCATGACACTGGCAAACCTTCCGGCGGGAATGTATCTGGTAGTCCAGGACAGCGGGGCAGATACCTATGGAACCGTATCCCCGTTCCTTGCAGGGATCCCGTATCTGGAAAACGGTGAGTGGAAAACAGAACTGACCGCCCATCCGAAAGCAGAGCTTCCCACAGAAACAGATGACGGCAGGATCGAAGTCACCAAGAGGACCGGTTACCTTGATCCCGAACTTCTGGAGGTGATCGACCTGATCCCGGAGGACGCCGTTTACTATGTAGGAATCTTCCAGGACAAACAGGGAACAGTTCCATACGGAACCGATTACTTAAGAGAGATCGAACTGAAAGGAACCAGCGCCGGAACAGCAGTATTTGAAAACCTTCCGGCAGGAACCTATTACATATTTGAAACAGACAGTGACGGCAATGCATACACCGTGAATGAAATCCAGAGCCAGGATGAATATAAGTGGGTATGCCAGGTGGAGGACGGAAGCAGTCAGGAAGTAACACTGGACGGCAAGGCGGGTTCACCGGCAGGGACAGTCGGACTGTACAACTTATATTATGAACTTCCGAAAGCTTATTCCTATAACGGAAATATCACCATTACCAAGACGGTGACAGACGGTACGAACCAGATCACATCAGGTGAAACTTTCTACGCCGGGATCTTCCGGGATCAGGCAGGAACAGATCTGTATGAGGTCACAGAACTGAAACAGAACGGATCCGTGACAATTGAAGTTCCTCTCGGCGGAGAAAACGGTGACGAAGAAATTACCTATTATATATACGAAACAGACGCAGACGGCAAACGCGTGGACAAACAGAGCTTCGGCTACAATGTCAGCGGTGAGGGAAGAGTGGATCTGCACAGCGGAAACCTGAAAGGGGAGATCGTGATCACCAATACGAAGAAAGCTCCTACCCCGACTCCGACGATCATGCCGACAGCGGCACCGACTCCGACAGCAGCACCGGGATACAGCGGCGGCAATACTACCCCGAATGTTCAGGACAGCGGTTCTTCCGCATCTCCGGTCAGAACAGGAGATGACACACCGATCGCACTTTATGCTGTGATCATTGCGGCAGCTCTTGCGATTATTGCGGGATGTATCATCTATCTGAAGGGAAGAAAGAAACATGAGTAAGGACAGCCGACAGAACCTGAAGAAACTGAGCCGCGCGGAACTTCTGGAAATGCTGATCGCCGAAGAAAAACGGATCGACCAGCTGGAAAAAGAACTTGAGGAAGCCCGTGAGGCACTGAAAGACCGGGCTATTAAGATCGAAAACGCCGGTTCCATTGCCGAAGCCGCACTGAAACTCAGCGGAATATTTGAAGCCGCACAGGCGGCAGTGGACCAGTATGTGGAGAATATCGAGCAGATCACACGACAGCGTGCAGAAGCCGGAAGGGAAGAAGATTGACAATGAAGAAAAGACGGACACGTCCCATCCCTCCACTTGAGGATCTGGAAGCAGAACTTGAGCGGGTCAAATATAAAAAACGATATGGAAGCGTGCTGCGCAGCACGGTCTACACACTGATGATCGTAGCTGCAGCGGCGATCCTCCTGGCGATGCTGGTTTTCCCGGTGCTGAGGATCCATGGCTCCTCCATGACACCCAGCCTGGTGGACGGCAACATCGTGGTCTGCCTGAAGAACTCCAGATATGAAGTGGGAGATGCCATTGCCTTCTACTATAATAATAAGATCCTGGTGAAACGAGTGATCGCCAGATCCGGAGAATGGGTGGACATTGATAAAGATGGATATGTATACATCAATGGAGAAAAAATTGATGAGCCATATGTGAAGGAACATGCATTTGGTGAATGTAACATTACCCTTCCTTATCAGGTTCCGGAAGGCAGAGTGTTTGTAATGGGAGATCATCGAAGTGTTTCGGTAGACAGCCGAAGTACCAGCGTTGGTTGTGTCTCTGATGAACAGATCGTAGGAAAATTGCTATGCCGGGTATGGCCTCTGGCAGATATAGGGTTGATAAAATGATTGAGTTTTAAGAAAAGGGGGTATTCCAATGGGAAGATCATTCCTGAAGCAGACCGCAGAGATCCTGCGGACGAAGCAAAGAAGGAAACATCTGAAAAGAGCCATGGTTTCCCTGTCTGTGATTGTGGCAATGCTTACCAGTTACCTGCTGATACTGCCGGCGGTAACGATGGAGCGCGACCCGATCTGCGGCCAGGAGGAACATACACATACGGATGAATGCTATGAGCATCGTCTGATCTGCGGAAAGACCGAGCAGGACGGTCAGGCGGAGACGACACAGCGGGTGCTGAGCTGTGCGTTTACGACACATGTACATAGTGAGAGCTGCTATAATGCGGACGGTCAGCTGATATGCGGATATGCGGATTATGCGATCCATACACATGATGAGAATTGTTATGATGCGGATGGAAATCTGGTTTGTACGCTTCCGGAAGTGAAAGAGCATGGGCATGATGGAAGCTGTTATGCGACGGAGACGGTACTTGCCTGCGGGCAGGATGAATCCAGTGTACAGACGATTGAGGAGAGCAGTGATCCGTTCAGTGATGGAACAGATGTCTTTGGATCCGGAGATAATAATGTTTATGTAGGGGATTCCGAGGGCGGACATACACATACGGAAGAATGTTATGAGACGAAGTACACGCTGACTTGCGGTAAGGATGAGATCATTCCTCATACGCATACGGCAGAGTGTTATGACGAGAATGGAAATCTGGTGTGTGGAAGACTGGAGATTCAGGAGCATCAGCATGATGAGAACTGCTTCATGACGGTGACGACTGAGGCGGTGGAAGGTCATACACATACGGATGAGTGTTATGAAGATGTGCTGATCTGTGATAAGGCAGAGCATGAGCATACGGAGGAGTGTTATCCGCAGGAAGAGGCTGAGGATGACGTAGCTGAGGGTGAAGTAGCTGAGGGTGATGCTGAGGCTGCGGATACCGAAGAGGCGGCTGCAGAAGAGACCGGCGAAGAGGTGACTGGTGAGGAAGCAACGGCTGAAGAGGATGCTCAGGAAGATGTTGATACTGTAGAAGATGTAGAGGCTTCGGAAGAAGATGCTGATACTGCAGAAGAAACAGAAGCTGAGGAAGAAGAGGAAGATTCTGACCTGGTAGCTATGGAGCCGGCAGTGGAGTATATCTGCGGAAAAGAAGAACATACTCACGGTGAAGAATGCTGGGATGAAGAAGGTAATCTGATCTGCGGACTGGAAGAGCATGTGCATGATGAGACCTGCTTACCGGAAGCGGATGATGGAGAAGCAGAAGAAGAGCCGGTAGTTGCGAAGGTTCTTACAGCGGAAGGCAGTGATTATACAGTTGAAGTAACCTATACGGATGAAGCGCAGATTCCGGATAATGCAGTACTTAGTGTTCGGGAGATTGAACAGGGTACGGAGGAATATGAAAGCTATTACCAGCAGGCTGTTGAGGCTGTGCAGGGAGGCGATACTTCATCACTTGCATTTGCACGATTCTTTGATATTTCGTTTGTTGTGGATGGAACAGAGATTGAACCGGCGGCAGCGGTAAGCGTGAAGATCAGCTATAAGGATGCTGTGGAAGTTCCGGAAGGAAATGAAGTGAAATCGGTTCATTTCGGTGAAGAGACCGAAGTTCTGGATGTGCAGACGAATGGGGCTGATGGAACGGTTGAGGAAGTGGAGTTTGATGCGAATGGGTTCTCGGTGTATGGGATTGTTGGGACTACACTTACCACGCATGTGCTCACAGCGGACGGAAGGGATTACACAATTACTGTTAAATATGGACCGAAAGCGGAAATCCCTGATGGTGCAGAGTTGAGGGCTTATGAGATTAGTTCTCCTAGCGAGTATTTAAGTTATGTAAGAAAAACAGCTGAAATTGTATTTGGTTCTGCAGATGCGGATCAGATGATTCCGTTTGCTAGATATTTTGATATTAGCATCGTATATAATGAACAGGAAATAGAGCCTAAAGAAGCTGTTGAAGTTAGTATTAGTTGTGATGATTTAAGTAAGGTCACAGGAGATATTAATGTAATTCATTTTGCTGATAGTGGAATAGAGATGCTCGGAACTGAATACAAAGAAGAATCTATTGTATTTCAACAAGATAGTTTTTCTGTAGAGGGCTTCTTCGAAGCGCAGACAGCATCATACGCATCAGTTAGACTTATGGGATCTAGTGATACTGACAGTTCATCAGGTGAAGGACCGGTATTTGAAAAAACGATTGATAGTAATAATGATGGAACGTATACATTATCACTTAATGTGACAGGGGCATCGAGTAGTGAAACTAAAAGTAATAAAGCGGATGTAATTATAGTATTTGATAAATCTGGTTCGATGGATTATCCAGTAGATAATGTGTCGGAAAGCGGTAGATATGGATATATTCTTGGTAATGGCTATATCCAACTGTATGACAAAAATGGAAATCAGGTAACAAATGGTGGAACCACAGGTACAGTTTATTATTATAGTGGTTGGAGACGGACTCAATATGAAGGCCCTAGATATACCGCAAATACTGGTACAAAAACAAGACTTGATGCAGCTAAAACAGCATTAAATGGTACAACTGGGATAACGGGGCTTGTAGACTCATTACTAGCTAAGAACGGATCAGGCACTGTTACGAAGGATAACGCAAAAGTGACGTTATCATTAGTTACTTTTTCGAATACAGCAAGTAAAGAAATAATACAAAGCGTAGACGCAACTAGTTTCAAAAATGCTGTTAGTAAAATTGGTGCTGATGGTGGTACGAACTGGGAAGATGGACTAACAAAAGCAAATGAAATTTCTGCTAGAGAAAATGCTACAAAATATGTGATCTTTGTTTCGGATGGTGATCCGACGTTTAGAAATACACGTGGGGGTTATAAACGGGGAGACTCAGAAGACGAATGGCAAAGTGACTATGGTGCATATGGTAGTGGTAATAGTGATAATAATGGTAAGAACTATAAATATGCATTGGTTCAGGCAAAGAAAGTTGTGTCTGAAGGTGGCAAATTCTATACGGTAGGTGTTTTTGGAAATGTCACAAAGATGCAGTCGCTGACTACAGATGCAGGTTCTCCTTCAACATATTATCAGTCAGCGGACAGTCAGGCATCATTAATAGCTGCATTCGAAAATATTATTAAGAGTATAACCAATTCTGCTCAGTTTGAGGATGTGAAAATGACCGATAATATTACCTCATTGACGGCAACATCGTTGATTGCAGGGACGGCTAATAATTTCACTTATAAGAGAAGTGGTGGTAGCTATGATGCTAATGGAGAAGAGTGGGTAGATGCACCTGTTGCTTCGTTTGATGGAACAAAGGTTAATTGGGATTTAAATGGAATAACGTTAGAAGATGGTGTTACTTACACGGTCAGCTTTAAAGTATGGCCTAGCCAAGCAGCGTATGACCTTGTCGCTGATTTGAAAAATGGAGTTAAAAATTGGGATGAGTTAACTGATGAGGAAAAGGCACAGATATCCATAGATGATGATTCATACTTGTTAAAAACAAATACGGATGAAGGAAATACCATAGTTTATACAACGGTGGAAGAGTATTCAAGTATTCCAGATGGAGCAACAGAAGCTTCTGATGGAAACTCGTTTACTTATAATGGTAAAACCTATATTAAAACATCTGATTCATCAGGAAAAACTGTATATAGGTATGAAAAAGAAGGTAGTGGCGACTTCAAAAATCCTTCTCCTATTCCATTAACGGGAACTACGATGAAAGTCTCAAAAATCTGGGCCGATGAACTACAGCAGCATCATCTGAATGAAGATGGAACACCTTGTTATACCGTAACCTATAAGGTTTATAGAGATGGTAAGGAATATGGAAATCCAATTGAATTGCCAGTGAAAGAGTCTGATGGTTCATATAAGAAGGATGAAAATGAACATCTGATTTGGGAGCAGGAAATTAACATAGCACCTGGTCTTGCAACAACAAATTCTGATGGAACATTGAATATTCTGGATGAGGGTCATGATTACACAGTTACAGAATCGATTGAGTCAAACGATTACTATGATTTTGAAACAGAAACAGTTCGCCCGATGCTGATTGACAGTGCTTCAGATCTTAGAAAATTCGTAAAGGATGACAATGGCGCTTTTACTATTGCGAATAATAAGTATTCTGTTTATAATGGCGCTTATGGATTATCTATAACGGGAACTAATGTGCTTCGTGGTAGTATCAATCTTTACAAAATTGTTAATGTGGAAGATGGTTTAACGGCTCCATCCACTGAATTTACGTTTATTGCAAATTTCAAGAAAGGTGATACAGATATAACATCTGCGATTATGTATCAGAAGAAGAAGCTTACTGATACAACGTGGGGATCCGGAGTTCAGCTTTCAGCTGATGGTAAGGTTACGTTGAAAGCTGATGAACAGATTAGATTTATTAATATACCTGCTGGAACGGATTATAGTATCAAAGAAGAGTTGAACAATTCTTTAATTTACGAATTTAATAAAGTTGAAGGAACGATAGAAGTTCCAGATGGAACTACTGCTAGAGGTGATGGTAACTTTAAAACAATTGATACGACTATTTCTGGATCTATTGTTGCAAATGCGGAAAATAATATTATATTTACAAATGACTATAAAGGAACTCAGTATACTGCAACAAAGGTTTGGGATGATAATTCGGATAAGCATGGAAAGCGGCCAACTAGTATTACAATTGAACTTTTAAGAAAGGTTAAAGATAGTAGTGAGTCTCCTGTGGCAATCTCCGAAAAAGAGGTCATTATCGGAAAAGATATCGATGGAACTACTATTTCCGAAGATGAAAATACATGGACGTATACATGGATTGGATTGGAAAAGAAAAACACCGATGGAAAAGAATACGTGTATAGTTTTCGTGAGAAAGAAGTTCCCGATGGTTATGAAGCAACCTATAGCAGTGATGGATCAGCTGTAACAAATAAGTACTCTATCTCAAAGATTATTATTCGTAAAACAGATGAGAGGGGAAAAGACGGGAATAATTATTTGAGTGGAGCTGTCTTTAAATTGTACAAGGAAGATGGAACCACAGAAGTTTCTGGATTATCTGGCATGTCTGATAGTAATGGATATGTAACACCTACTAGTGGTATAGAATTAAAATATGGTACATATTATCTTGAAGAAACAAAAGCGCCTGCAGGATATAACCTTCCAGCGGGA
>CAMBAL010000070.1 GCA_945864225.1 uncultured Blautia sp.
CCTTGAAAATATAAGGTTTTAAAGAAAAATAGGACTGTAAAACTTTACAGTACCCAGGATAATACAGGGAGATAAAAATGAAAAAAACAATAAATAGACTCTATGAAAATTCTGTTGTCCGGTATGTGTTTTTCGGCGGATGTACGACATTGGTGAATATGATCAGTTTTTTTGTTCTTCGTATACTGCATATAGAATTGAATCTGGCGAATGTGATTTCCATCATCCTGGCGATTTTGTTCGCATATGTTGTAAACTCCAGGTTTGTATTTCAGGATCATTGTGAAACGCTGACGGACCATGTCAGACCGTTCTGTAAATTTGTCAGTTCAAGATTAATTACGATGATCATTGAAGTTGGCGGCGTTTTTCTGCTGGTGCAAATGATGGATATGAATGATATGGCGGGGAAATTTGTGACACAGTTTCTCGTTCTGATTCTGAATTATATATTCAGCAAATATTTGGTGTTTACAACAAAGAAAAAACGATAATAGATGGAATCCATTGCGGTTTGGAATCCGATGTGATAAAATCTTAACAAATAGGTTTTGTGGTACGGAGGAAATGATCATGACATTAGAAGAGACGATCTCAGCGATTCGTCCACTGGATGAAGAAGCAATGAAGGAAGCAAGAAGAAGATGGGACAGTATAGCCAAACCACTTCATTCACTTGGTAAAATGGAAGATCTGATCACACAGATTGCAGGTATTACCGGGGAAACGCAGATTGACATTTCGAAAAAAGGATTAGTTGCCATGTGCGGAGATAATGGTGTGGTAGAAGAAGGTGTGACACAGAGCGGTCAGGAAATTACAGCTCTGGTTGCAAACAATTTTCAGGCTGGAATCAGTACCGTATGCGTTATGTGCCAGCAGTTTGGCGTGGATGTTCATCCGGTTGATGTGGGAATGGTGACGGATACCAATGTACGGACAGATTTGAAAGTCGCATATGGCACAAAAAATATGACCAGAGAGCCTGCGATGACAAGAGAACAGGCAATCAGGGGCATCGAAGCAGGAATTGCCATGGTGAAGGAACTGAAAGAAAAAGGCTATCGCATACTGGCGACCGGTGAAATGGGGATCGGTAATACGACGACCAGCAGTGCAGTAGCCTCCGTATTGCTTCACCAGCCTGTGGAAGTCATGACAGGAAGAGGGGCAGGACTTTCCAGTGAAGGTCTGGTCCGGAAAATACAGGCTATCAAAAAAGCAATTGATCTCAATCAGCCTGATCCGGAAGATGCGATTGATGTTCTGGCCAAGGTTGGTGGATATGACATTGCGGGAATGACTGGCGTATTTCTTGGAGGAGCCGCTTTTCGCATTCCTGTATTGATGGATGGATTTATTTCCTGTGTTTCTGCGCTGATTGCTGCAAGAATCTGTCGGGATGCAACTCCTTATATGCTGGCATCTCATGTTTCCAAAGAACCGGCAGCGCATCTGGTTCTGGATAGTCTCGGAAAAGATCCGGTACTTCACGCAGATATGTGTCTTGGAGAGGGAACCGGCGCAATCGCTCTGATTCCGTTCCTGGAAGTAGGAGCGAAACTTTACAATAGTCTGAGTACATTTACTGACATTCATATGGATCAGTATGAGGAGCTGAAATAAATGCTTACATTAGTGACCGGAGGAAGCGGAAGCGGAAAATCTGCATTTGCGGAAGATCGTATCCTTTCCTTTGGAGAGGCAAAACGAATCTACATAGCAACCATGTATCCGTTTGATGAGGAAAGTCATAAGCGGATTGCTCGTCACAGAGCTATGCGTGCCGGAAAAGGTTTTGAGACGAAAGAATGTTATACAGGTCTGGCAAATATCATGCTTCCCGAAGACTGTACTGTTCTTCTGGAATGTATGTCCAATCTGACTGCAAATGAAATGTTTCAGCAGGATGGGGCGCATGAAAATACTGTGGAAGCAATCATCCGCGGAGTGCGTCATCTCTGTGCGCAGGCACGTCATACCGTGATCGTGACAAATGAGATTTTTTCGGAAGCAGCATCCTATGAAGGGGATACGGTGCTTTATCAGAATTATCTTGGAGAGATCAACTGCAGAATTGCAGAGATGGCAGAGGAAGTTGTGGAAGTGGTTTACGGGATTCCTGTTTATCATAAAAAGAAAATGACAGATCACAAAGGAGGCGCAGAAAAATGAAAAGTCTCTGGAATAGTTTTAAAATCGCCTTTGCCATGTTTTCCAAAATTCCGGTACCGCAGGCAGAGTGGACGAAAGAGAATATGAAATACATGTTCTGCTTTTTTCCGTTTATCGGTGCGGTCATCGGCGGAATAACACTTCTGGCAGCATGGGCAGGAATCCGGTTTGGATTTGATCAGACGTTTGTGACGGTAGTACTGATATTGATTCCAGTTCTGATCACCGGTGGGATTCATGTGGACGGATTGCTGGATACCGCAGATGCCATGAGTTCCTGGCAGGAACGGAAACGGCGTCTGGAGATCTTGAAGGATTCCAATGCGGGAGCATTTGCTGTGATTACCGCCTGTGTTTATTTTCTGTTATGGTATGGTGCATACAGCCAGATCGGCAGTAATTTCCGTGCACTTTGTGTGATGAGTACAGGATTTATCTTATCCAGAAGTCTTTCAGCCATGGGTGTGATGATGATTCCGAAGGCGCGGGAAGACGGAACTGTTGCAGAATTTTCCAGAAAGGCAGAGGACAGAACGGTACGAAACGTACTGATTGTCTATATGGTGATTCTGCTGACTGTGATGATGGTACTGCATCCTTTTTACGGAGCTGCTGCATATGGTACGGCATTTGTGGTTTTTGGATATTACCGTCATATGGCAATGAAATATTTTGGAGGAACTACCGGGGATTTGGCCGGATTTTTCCTGTGTACCTGCGAGGTGGGAATGGCACTGGTAATTGCAATTGTATCAAATTTTGTTATATGAAAGTTCCGGCGGAACAGGAAGAGGAATAGAAATGGAAATGATCATTGGAGGTGCTTTTCAGGGGAAAAGTACGTATGCAGAAAAGTATTATCCGGAAATCAGATGGAGTCTGGGTTCGTCTGTATCCGAAGACGAACTATACAGAGCAGAGGGAATCCTGGGATTCCATGAGTTTATCCGGAGAGAAATGAGGGCCGGGAAAGATGTAAAAGGTCTTGCCGGGAAGCTAATAGAAAAGAATCCGGATGTGATCCTTGTTTCAGATGAAGTCGGATATGGTGTGGTACCGGTGGATTCCTTTGACAGGGCATATCGGGAAGCAGTAGGGCGTATCTGTACGGAACTGGCATCCTTCAGCACCCGTGTGACAAGAGTGGTATGCGGAATCGGGACGGTGATCAAACATGCTTAAGCTGTGGCTGATACGGCATGGAATGACAGAGGGAAATCGTCATGGCCGATACATTGGCGTCACGGATGAACCTCTTTGTGAAGAAGGACGGGAATCACTGCTGCAGATGGCTTATCCGGTACCGCAGGCGGTATATGCAAGCCCGATGCTGCGTTGTACCCAGACAGCAGGAATTCTGTATCCGGGAAAAAGCATCCAGATAATTGATGAACTGGCAGAGTGTGATTTTGGAGAGTTTGAGAACAAAAATTATCAGGAGCTTTTCGGCAATTCCAATTATCAGAAATGGATCGACAGTAACGGGACGGCGCCTTTTCCGGGAGGAGAAAGCAGAGAGGAGTTTAAAGACCGGAATCTGAAGGGATTTCAAAGGGCAGTCAATGACAGTATTCGCAGGAAACTGCAGGATGCAGCACTGGTAGTCCACGGTGGGACGATCATGAATCTGATGGAAGAATATGCGAATATAGAACGGCCGTTTTATGAATGGCATGTAAAAAATGGCGGAGGCTATCTTGTCGAACTGGATGAAAAAGACTGGGTAAGCGGATACCGGGAACTGAAACTGTGTTATGCGTTTATGGAGGGATAGATATGAATTGGAACTGGAACAGAGCAGATCTGAAAAGAAATGCAAAAGAATCATTCAGAAAGAATTATTGGGCGTGTGTGATCGTTTCTCTTGTAATTCTGCTGATTACGGCAGGAGGCGGAGCCGGAAGCGGGCGCGGAGCAACCACTACGGTGCAGAATACTTATGATATGCAGTCTGACATGCAGTATTACAATAATTCCGCAAATCAGGCAATGGACGAAGCGTTGTCCGTGTTTGACTCATTTGACAGACTGACTCAGTGGGGAATCTGGATGATTGTCCTTGCGGTTGTACTTGTGATCGGACTGATCGCTGTAATATTCAGTGTTTTTGTCGGAAATATTCTGGAAGTCGGAGGAAGAAGGTTTTATATTGAAAACCTGTATTCACATCCGGGTGCCGGAAGACTGGGATATGGCTTTACCTGCGGATATTACTGGAATATAGTAAAAGTGATGTTTCTTCGTCAGCTGTTTATTTTCCTCTGGTCGCTCTTGTTTGTGATCCCTGGAATTATCAAGGCATATGAATATTATATGGTACCGTATCTGCTTGCGGAATACCCGGATATGACCTGGTCTGAAGCTTCCGCAAGAAGCCGGGAGATGATGAGAGGAAATAAATGGAATACCTTTATTCTGGAAATCTCATTCTGGCCCTGGGTTCTTTTGTCTGCCATGACATTGGGCATAGCGGGTGTTTTGTATGTAAATCCGTATGTAGATGCCACAAAGGTAGAGCTCTATGATGTTCTGGCAGGAGGCGGAAATCAGAATTACGGCAATCAGAGTTATGGAAGCCGGAACTATGGAAACCGGAATTACGATAATCAGAATTACGATAATCAGAATTACGGAAATCCGTATGAAAACAGATATTAATAGAATGACGGAAAGACAAGGATACTCAAAGAAGAGTGGTGGGAAAGACTGCTCTTCTTTTTTTATCAGAAAAAACTTTTCATCAATCAAAAAAGAAATCCAAAAAAAATAAGAATACCAAAATGATTTTGCAGTTTCTTATTGAAATAATGTAAAAAATATGCTAAATTGATGGTATAAAATTCCCAAAAGAAATGAAAAAAAGCCGCCTTAAATTGGATGTTTTTTACAGAAATTTAATAAAAGGAGGAAGGCATATGCTTATTATTGGAAATGGAAGACTGATTACAAGGACTGCGGAACTGCCATTTATGGAAAACGGTGCAGTTGCACTGGATGGAAATACCATTGTAAAAGTCGGAGAGACAGAGGCAGTTAGAAAAGCTTATGAACACGCAGAGTATATTGATGCAAAAGGCGGGTTGATTATGCCGGCATTTATCAATGCACATGAGCATATCTACAGCTCCTTTGCGAGAGGTCTGAGCATCAAAGGTTATAATCCGAAGGGCTTTCTTGATATTCTTGACGGTATGTGGTGGACGATCGACAGACATCTGACTCTGGAGCAGACGAAGCTTTCTGCATATGCGACTTACATTGACTCGATCAAAAACGGCGTTACAACGGTATTTGATCATCATGCAAGCTTCGGTCACATTACAGGTTCTCTCTCTGCGATTGAAGAAGCAGCCAAAGATCTTGGTGTGAGAACCTGCCTCTGCTATGAAATTTCTGACCGTGACGGGATGGACAAATCCAGAGAGTCTGTGATGGAAAATGTGAATTTTATCAAACATGCGCAGGCAGATGACAGTGATATGATCGCCGGAATGATGGGAATGCATGCATCGTTTACCATTTCTGACGAGACTATGGCGCTCTGTAATGAACTGAAACCGGAAGGTGTCGGTTATCATATTCATGTTGCAGAGGGAATTGATGATCTTCACCTGTGCCTGAAAGAGCATGGCAAACGGATTGTAGACCGGCTTTACGACTGGAATATCCTGGGACCGAAAACACTTCTCGGTCACTGTATTTATATTAATGAACATGAGATGGATCTGATCAGAGAAACAGATACCATGGTAGTGCATAATCCGGAATCCAATATGGGAAATGCCTGCGGATGTCCTCCGACCATGGCACTGGTTCATAAGGGAATTCTTACCGGACTCGGAACAGATGGATATACGCATGATATGATGGAATCCTGGAAGGTGGCAAATGTCCTGCACAAACATCATCTCTGTGATCCGAATGCAGCATGGGGAGAAGTGCCTCAGATGCTGTTTGAAGGAAATGCTCAAATTGCCAATCGTTATTTCAAAAAAGAGCTGGGCGTTCTGAAAGAAGGAGCGGCAGGCGATGTGATCGTTGTGAAATATGATCCTCTTACACCGATGAATGAGGGAAATATTAACGGACATCTTCTTTTCGGTGTGAACGGAAGTATGGTACAGACAACGGTATGTAACGGAAAAGTTCTGATGAAAGACAGAGAAATTCTTGTATGCGATGAAGAAAAGATGATGGCTGACTGCCGTCAGGCAGCCAGAGAACTGGCAGATGATATCAACAGCGGCAGATAGCCCGGACAGGAGGAAATTATGAGCGAAAAAATGACCTGTATGCCTTTTGGGCAGCTGATGGAATGGGTGCTTACCGAGCACAGGACGAAAGGCACTGTATTTGGAGTACACAGACCTTATACAGCAGACCCTTCATCAAAAATGGAGATTTTCGGACGAAAACTGGAGACTCCCATTGGACCTGCAGCAGGGCCGAATACACAGCTTGCACAGAATATTATTGCATCCTATTATGCCGGAGCACGTTTTTTTGAGCTGAAAACGGTACAGAAGATGGACGGCGAGGAACTTGCCGCCTGTATTAACCGGCCGTGTATTCTGGCAGAGGATGAGTGTTATAACTGTGAGTGGTCTACGGAATTATATGTACCGCAGGCAATGGGCGAATACATAAAAGCCTGGTTTATTCTCCATGTGATGGCAAAAGAGTTCGGACTTGGAGATCCAGATGGATTCCAGTTCAATATTTCTGTCGGATATGATCTGGCAGGAATCAAAGAACCAAAGATGGATGCCTTTATTGAAAACATGAAAGAGGCAAAGGATACGGATGTATTTCAGGAATGCAGGCAATGGCTTCTTGCTCATACAGATCTTTTTGAAAAGGTGACAGAGGCAGATATTGAGGCAATTCCTTCCAATATTTGTAATTCCGCGACGATATCCACTCTTCACGGGTGCCCGCCGAATGAAATCGAGAGCATTGCGAACCATTTGTACAGAGAGAAACATCTGAATACATTTATCAAATGTAATCCGACACTTCTTGGATACGAATTTGCAAGAAAGACTCTGGATGATATGGGATATGATTATATTGCATTCGGTGATTTCCATTTCCTGGATGATCTTCAGTATGAAGACGCGGTTCCGATGTTCCGTCGTCTGCAGGCGCTGGCGGATGAACTGGGACTGTCGTTCGGTGTGAAAATTACCAATACGTTCCCGGTAGATGTCAGAAGAAATGAGCTGCCAAGTGAAGAAATGTACATGTCAGGCAAATCTCTGTTCCCGTTATCGATTGCACTGGCAGCAAAACTTTCCAGAGATTTTGACGGCAAACTTCGTATCGCATATTCAGGCGGAGCTGATTACTATAACATTGAGCGTATTACCGGATGCGGGGTATGGCCTGTTACAGTAGCCACTACGATTTTGAAGCCCGGCGGATATCAGAGATTTTCCCAGATGGCGGACAAGATCATGAAACAGGGGATGAAAGAGTGGAAAGGTATTGATGTAGAGGCACTGGAACAGCTTGCAGCAGATGCCAGAACAGATAAGCATCATCTGAAAAATATCAAACCTCTTCCGAACAGGAAGAGTGATCAGGAAGTTCCGCTTCTGAACTGTTTCACGGCACCCTGTCAGGAAGGCTGCCCTATTCATCAGGATATTCCAAATTATGTGGAACTTGCAGGAGAGGGCCGCTATGCGGATGCGCTGCGCATTATACTGGAAAAAAATGCGCTCCCGTTTATTACCGGAACCTTGTGTGCACACAATTGTATGTATAAATGTACCCGTAATTTCTATGAAGAGTCTGTAAACATCCGCGGCACGAAGCTTCTGGCTGCACAGAACGGTTATGATACGGTAATCGGTGAAATCAGAGCCGGAGAAAAGAACGGGAAAAAAGCAGCTGTAGTCGGAGGCGGTCCTGCCGGAATTGCTAGCGCCTATTTTCTGGCAAGAGCCGGTGCGTCTGTGACTGTTTTTGAAAAAGAGGCGAAACTGGGAGGCGTGATCCGTTATGTAATTCCAGGATTCCGTATTTCCGATGAAGCCATTGACAAGGATATTTCCTTTATTGAACAAATGGGCGTGGAAATAAAAACGAACACGGAAATCACATCTGTGGGAGAACTGAAATCCAAAGGCTATGATGCTGTCATTCTTGCAACCGGTGCCAACGTTCCGGGTGCGGTACGCCTTACCAAGGGAGAAACAGTGAATGCACTGAAATTCCTCGCAGAGTATAAGGCAAATAATGGAAACGTAGATCTTGGAAAAAATGTAGTCGTGGTAGGCGGCGGAAATACGGCTATGGATACGGCTAGAGCAGCAAAACGTACAAAAGGCGTGGAACATGTCAGTCTGGTATACAGAAGGACGAAGCGCTATATGCCGGCAGCAGAAGAGGAACTTCTGGAAGTCCTTGAGGAAGGAATTGAGCTGAGAGAGCTTCTGACCCCTTTCAGCCATGAAGACGGCAAATTATTCTGCAGGAAAATGCAGCTTGGAGAGATGGATGCATCCGGCCGTGCCAGTGTGACGGAAACGGATGAAATCGTAGCGATTCCGGCAGATACCGTAATCGCGGCAGTTGGTGAAAAAGTTCCGGTACAGTTCTATGAGAGGAATGGAATTCATGTGAACGAGCGCGGCAGAGCGAAGCTGAATCCGGCAACACTGGAAACAAATCTTCCCGGTATTTATCTGGCAGGTGATGGTGCGGGAGGTGCTGCTACGATTGTGGAAGCGATTCGTGATGCACAGATCGTTGCCAAAGCAATTCTTGGTATGGATGTAGTGAGAAATCAGAATGTGTCTGGCAGCAACGAAGAATGCTTTGCCAAAAAGGGGATCCTGGCTGAGAGCAGAGAGGCGGATAAAGAAAGCGATCGTTGTCTGAACTGCAGCAGAGTCTGTGAGAACTGCGTAGATGTCTGTCCGAACAGAGCCAATATTTCCATCAGAGTGCCTGGTATGGAAATGAATCAGATTATTCATGTAGATTATATGTGTAATGAATGCGGAAACTGCAGGAGCTTCTGTCCGTATGTAAGTGCTCCGTACAAAGATAAATTTACTCTGTTTGCAAATGAAGCAGATATGGCAGAAAGTCAGAATGACGGATTTGCAGTCATCGATGCAGCATCAAAAACATGCAAAGTCCGTTTCCTTGGAACCATTACAGACTGCAAAGCAGACGATCCTTCTGACAAATTATATGAAGGTCTTCGCAGGCTGATCTGTGCGGTGATTGATGATTACGGATATTTGCTGAAAATCACACAGTGAAAGACATAACAGGAATTTGAATGATTGAAGAGCCGAGGCTGGTAACATAGGACCGGCCTCGGTTTCTAATACATCGGTTCGTAAGTGATCCGGTGTAGTTATTTTGGATCGATTTACTTGTACAGCGTTTTGTAATTTGACCGGAACAGACGGGTAGGTGATCGTATGTATTCATTTTATGTAAATGGGAAAAAACAGACAACGGAAAAAAAACAGACACTTTTGCGGTTTCTGCGGGATGAGCTTCATCTGACATCTGTGAAAGATGGATGCAGTCAGGGAGCGTGCGGTGCATGCACCGTGATCATTGACGGGGAAATCTGCAAGTCCTGTGTGCCTGCAACAGACATGCTGGAGGGCAGACATATTATCACAGTGGAGGGGCTGACCAGTTGGGAGACAGAAGTCTTTACCTTTGCTTATGGTGAGGCGGGAGCGGTACAGTGCGGCTTTTGCATTCCGGGAATGGTACTCTGCACGAAGGCGCTTCTGGACAAAAACCCGGATCCGACAGAAGAAGAAATCAAATATGCACTGAGAAATAATTACTGCCGCTGTACCGGTTATGTCAAAATCATTGCCGCTGTAAAGCTTGCCGCAAAAATAATGAGGGAAGGCAAAATTCCCTCTCCCGGTGCGGATGACTGGAAAATCGGGTCCCGTGTTCACAGACTGGATGTGAAAGAAAAAGTCTGCGGTACCGGCAAATATCCGGATGATTATTACCTGGAGGGAATGTGTTACGGCTCCGCGTTAAGAAGCAGATATCCGAGAGCAAGAGTGCTGTCTGTGGACACATCCGCTGCAAAAGCACTTCCCGGAGTTGTGGCAGTTCTGACTGCACAGGATATTCCGGGACAAAATAAAATCGGTCATATCAAACACGATCAGTATACCATGATCCCGGTGGGCGGCCTGACACATTATCTTGGAGATGCCATTGCTCTGGTAGCTGCGGAAGATATGGAAACTGTGGAAAAAGCGAAAAAGCTGATCAAAGTGGAATATGAAGTATTGCCGGCAGTCCATAATATTGCAGAGGCATCTGCAGATGATGCCCCACGTGTGTTTGATGAGGAAGCAACCAATATGCAGGCACACAAATATGTAAAACGGGGAAATGCAGAGGAAGCAATTCAGAAATCTGCACATGTGATCAGCCGTCATTTTGAAACACCCTGGACAGAGCATGCGTTTCTGGAACCGGAATGCGCAGTTGCCTATATGGAAGACGATGGCTTTGTAAAAATTATCTCGACTGATCAGTCTGCCTACTGTACGAAGAACGAATGCAGTATGGTGCTTGGCACAGACGATGTGAGATGTGAAAATGCCCTGGTCGGCGGAGGGTTCGGCGGGAAAGAAGATATGACCGTACAGCATCATGCGGCGCTGCTGGCTTATCATACCAGAAGACCGGTAAAGGTACGCCTCACCAGAGCAGAATCCATTCTGATCCATCCCAAGAGACACCATTTTGAGATGGACTTTACCATGGGCTGTGATGAGAATGGAAAAATCATGGGAGTAAAAGCAAAAGTACTTTCCGATACAGGTGCATTTGCGTCTCTCGGGGGACCTGTACTGGAACGCGCCTGTACCCACGCAGCAGGACCGTATGCTTATGAAAATTTTGAAATAGAAGGAATTTCCTATTATACGAACAATCCGCCTGCCGGAGCGTTCCGTGGCTTTGGTGTAACACAGACCTGTTTTGCCACAGAGACGCTTCTGGATATGATGGCAGATGAAATCGGGATCAGTCCGTGGGAAATCCGATGGAGAAATGCGATCAGACCGGGAGGCGTTCTGCCGAATGGACAGATTGTTGATGAATCCACAGGACTTGCCGAAACTCTTCTGGCAGTCAGAGATGAATATGACAGTGCCACAAAAGCCGGAAAACCGGTGGGCATTGCCTGTGCTATGAAAAACGCAGGTGTAGGTGTTGGAATCCCTGACTGGGGGCGCGTAAGGCTGCTGGTGGAAGAAGACAGAAAATTACATATCTATTCCGGTGCCTCCTGTATCGGACAGGGACTTGGGACGGTTCTTGTGCAGATGGTGGTCACGAATACGGATCTGAAAAGAGAAGAAGTGGTTTATGAACGAAGCAATACCTGGCTTGCCCCGGATTCCGGAACGACTTCTGGTTCCAGACAGACTCTGGTCACTGGTGAAGCCTGCAGACGGGCCTGTGAAAAGTTTATGGAAGCAAGAATAGAAGGAAAAACTCTGGAAGACCTGGTCGGAACAGAATTCAGAGGCGAATATCTTGCAAAAACAGATCCTCTGGGTGCGGATGTGCCGAATCCGGTTTCTCATGTTGCTTACGGATATGCAACGCAGATGTGTGTCCTGGATCCGAAGACAGGAAAAATTGAGAAAATGGTTGCTGCGCATGATGTGGGAAAAGCAATCAATCCCCTGTCTTGTGAAGGGCAGATTGAAGGCGGCGTTGTGATGTCCATGGGATATGCATTGCGGGAACGGTATCCGATTGATGAAAATTTGAAACCAACAGAAAAATACGGTGTTCTTGGGCTGTTCCGTTCTCATGAGATTCCGGAAATCAAAGCAATCGTGGTCGACAAACCGGGACTGAATGTGGCCTGCGGTGCAATCGGGATTGGAGAAATTACTTCCATCCCAACAGCGCCTGCCATTGCGGATGCTTATTTCCGGCTGGATGGTCAGCGCAGAACCAGTCTTCCGATTCACGGTACACCCTATGAAAGAAAGGGGGAGTGAGCATGGCGAAGAAGAAATTCCCTTTTCGGGCAGCCGTAGTGGCACTGTCTCTTATACACATCTGACGCTGCCGACGATACTCCTTGTGTA
>CAMBAL010000071.1 GCA_945864225.1 uncultured Blautia sp.
ATATAAAAGTTATGAAAAAGACAGGGATATGAAAAAGATGGAACTATGAGATAAATTGAGGTGTCAAATTGATTAAAGATAATCAGAAAAATTTCAGCCGTCTGCATGTGCTGATTGATGCCGTTGTCATTGCTGTTTCGTATATATGTGCATGGGCGATCCGCTTTGTCGGACCTTTTTCCGCATCTGCGGTGCGCAGCAGGAGCTTTGAACAGTATATGATCCTGCTGGTGTTTATGATTCCTTTATATCTGATTCTGTACCATGCATTTACACTGTATACGCCGCTGCATATGCAGGGCAGAAGGCTTGTACTCTCCAATGTGGTCAAAGCGAATACACTTGGACTTCTGATCGTGATAACAGCGCTGTATGTGGTACGTGAAGGAAACCTTTCCCGTACGACTTTTGTGATCTTTTATATCATCAACATCTGCCTGGAATGGGGCGTGAGGATGCTGATCTTCAAGATCTTAAGAGATATGCGCAAGAAAGGACGATATCAGAAGCAGATCATTCTTGTGGGATACAGCCGTGCAGCAGAGGAATATATAGACCGTATCCGGCAGAATCCTCAGTGGGGATATGTGATCAGGGGAATTCTGGATGACAATGTGCCTGCAGGAACGATGTATCATGGTGTGAAAGTGATCGGGAGAATTGCCAATCTGATGGTCATTCTTCCTGCGAACCGGCTTGATGAAATTGCAATCACACTCGGGCTGAATGAATACTACCGCTTGGAAGAAATTGTTGCACTGTGTGAGAAATCCGGCGTGCATACGAAATTTATTCCGGATTATAACCGTATTATTCCGACGAAACCGTATACGGAAGACATTCTTGGTCTTCCGGTGATCAATATCCGCTATGTTCCGCTGAGCAATACGTTTAATGCTCTGGTAAAGCGCATTATGGATATTTTTGGTTCGATTGCGGCGATTATTATTTCTTCACCGCTGATGCTTGTGATGTGTATTCTGATCAAGCTGACTTCACCGGGACCGCTGATCTATAAGCAGGAACGTGTGGGACTCCACAACAGGACATTCCGGATGTACAAGTTCCGCTCTATGGAGGTTCAGCCGGAAGAACAGGAGAAGAAAGCCTGGACAGTCAAAAATGATCCGAGAGTGACTCCGGTGGGGAAATTCATGCGTCATACCAGTATTGATGAACTTCCGCAGCTTTTTAACATTTTAAAAGGGGATATGAGTCTTGTCGGTCCCAGACCGGAACGTCCGTTTTTTGTGGAGAAATTCCGGGAGGAAATACCGAGATATATGGTAAAGCATCAGGTAAGACCAGGACTTACCGGCTGGGCACAGGTCAACGGATACAGGGGGGATACCTCCATCCGTAAGCGTATCGACTATGATCTTTATTATATTGAGAACTGGACCATTGGTTTTGATATCAAGATATTGTTCCTGACGTTTTTTAAAGGTTTTGTTAACAAGAATGCATATTAGGATAAGGGGAAAAAAATATGTCAAAGCGAGGGAAAAAGAAATTACTGTTTTTGCTTGAGATTGTTATTCTGCTGATTTTTATCGGCGGGCTGTTTGTGTACGGACAGATTACTTCCAGGCTGAACAAAATTGAACAGCCTGTCCTGGATGAAGAAAAGATTGAAGTGAATCCGGAAGTCATGCAGGCAGAACAGACGACACTGACAGGATATACGACTTATGCATTGTTTGGTATTGACAGACGTACGAAAAATGCGAATTATGCAGGAGAGAACAGTGATACGATCATCATTGCCAGTGTAAACAATGACACCAAGGAAGTGAAGCTGGTTTCTGTTTACCGTGATACTTTGCTGAATGTGGGAAATGATACCTATTCAAAGGCCAATGCAGCATATGCTCTTGGCGGAGCGGAACAGGCCATTTCCATGCTGAACACCAATCTGGATCTGAATATCCGGGATTATGCAACCATTGATTTCAACGCTCTGACTGCAGCAGTGGATGCTCTCGGAGGACTGGATATGCCTCTTTCCTATGCAGAGATTGTGCATATGAACAGTTACTGTAAGGAAGTGTCAGTAGAAACAGGCAAAAGCTATACACCGATTGAGGAACTGGAAACACCGCCGGAAGATCAGGAGGCGATTTACGGAACCTATCATTTAAATGGTGTACAGGTGACCTCTTATTGCCGTATCCGTTATACGGCAAGTCTGGATATGGGCCGTACAGAGCGTCAGAGACGTGTGCTGCAGATGCTGGTGGATAAGGCGAAACAGGCAGGGCTGACTTCTATATTCAGTCTGATGGATGAGGTTTTCCCGATGGTTACGACATCTCTTTCCAAGACAGATATTCTTCAGCTGATTCCATCTATGATTGGTTACAGCATGGATGAAACGACAGGTTTTCCGCAGAATTTCAAATTTGCGGATATCAACAAGGGAAGTGTGATCGTACCCACATCGCTGATTTCCAATGTGGAGGAGCTTCATAAATTCCTGTATGGAGATGATGTAGATTACACTCCTTCTCCGACAGTGTCCGCATATAGTGACAGGATCGATGAAATTGTTGCCAATGGAGGAGAAGGTGCTTCGATTACGGAAACTCCGGAAGAATCTGTGGAAGATATCTGGACGGATACATCCAGTGATACCAGTTATGATTACAGCTATGATACGGATTATGATAATAG
The DNA here is from genome assembly GCA_945864225.1 of uncultured Blautia sp. Taxonomy (GTDB): domain Bacteria; phylum Bacillota; class Clostridia; order Lachnospirales; family Lachnospiraceae; genus Blautia_A. The sequence goes on from CAMBAL010000071.1 coordinate 2,674, forward strand.
CTATGATTATAGTGACGGCAGCACAGATTATGATAACGGCTATGATTACGGCGGTGATACCGGAGGGGATTACGGCGGTGATACCGGAGGGGATTACGGCGGTGATACCGGAGGGGATTACAGCGGTGATGATGGAGAAGACTACGGTGATTACGGTGGAGACACGGGAGAAGATTACAGCAATGATTACAGTGACGGTTCTGATTATGATTACAGCGGTGATGATTCTTCCTATTACGAAGGTTATGAAGACGGCACGGAAGAATAAGGTGAGAACCGGAATCTGTTTTTCGGAAAAGCTTCTCAGAGGGGAATTTCCGATTGGCGGTTATCATTATGTCTGAATATAAAAAATCAGAAACCATCCCTGCAGGAAATGCAGGGGTGGTTTTTTGGAAACAGAGGGAAATTATGGAAAAAATGAGAGTAGATGTGATTATACCCACATATCATCCTGGTCAGGAATTACGCAGTCTTCTTACAAGACTGACCAGACAGAGTTTTGGCGTCAGCAGAATTCTGATCATGAACACAGAAGAAGAATTCTGGGATAAGAAGCTGGAAGAGGATTTTCCGATACTGGAGGTACACCATCTGAAAAGGGAAGAGTTCGATCATGGCGGAACAAGAAGAGCAGCAGCAGCTCTTTCGGATGGGGATATTATGGTATTTATGACTCAGGATGCCATACCAAAGGACCAGAATCTGATAGAAAATCTGGTACTCGCACTGGAACCTGAGAATGTGGGAGCGGCCTACGCAAGGCAGCTTCCTGCACCGGACTGCCGTTTTCTGGAAAGATGTACGAGGGCTTTTAATTATCCGGAAGAGTCGTGTGTAAAAACATCAGCAGATCTGCCGCGCCTGGGGATTAAGACCTTTTTCTGCTCCGATACCTGTGCGGCGTATAAAAAGCAGGTATATGAGGAAATGGGCGGTTTTGTGGAGAAGACGATTTTTAATGAAGATATGATCATGGCGGGACGTATGGTACAGAATGGCTATGGAATTGCTTATGCAGCAGATGCGAGAGTGATTCATTCTCATAATTATTCTGCAATGATGCAGTTTCACCGGAACTTTGACCTTGGAGTTTCACAGGCAGAACATCCGGAGATTTTTCAGGGAATCTCTTCAGAGGGAGAAGGAATCAAATTGGTAAAAAAGACAATTTCCATTTTATGCCGCAAAGGACGATTCTGGCTGATCCCAGTTCTGGTTGTTCAGAGCGGAGCCAAATATGCAGGATATTTTCTCGGAAAACGTTATCAGAAACTGCCGAAAGCATTAGTTCGCCGGTGCAGTATGAATAAGTCGTACTGGGAATAGACAGAAAAAAAGAGAAACATGGTTTTTTTGAGAAAATATCACAATTTCAACACAATTCCCTGTTACACTGTTTTTATTAAACCGAAAGATTTGAACTGTGATGTTTTCAGGAAAAATGTAAGGATTAGAGAGTGTTTGAAGAGTGCTTTCCGACAGATGTGCATGACAGTTTTGACAGACAAAAAGATGATTAAGGAATAGATGCTGAAATAACTGCAGTGGTTACTTGCAGCAGAAGGGAGTTACAGATTATGAGTGATGAGATGAAATGGGGACAGGAGCCTCGTGAGGCGGTGGATTACGACAGTGTTTCCTCTGATACAGCACAGAACAACTGGGATCCGGTATCCGGTACCCAAACGGCTCTTTCCAAAGAACTGGAAGAGCTGAAAGGTGCGGATATTCCATGGCTGAATCAGATTCCGGAAATGAATCAGAGAGCACGTGAAAATCAGGAAGTACGGCAGACGCGTATCTTACAGGAAACAGAAACGCAGGCGGACCGGAGGTCGGAAGAAACGTCTCGGGAGACAGCAGCAGAAGGATCGGCAACATCGTCATCAGAGCTGGGAACACCGGTATCGGAACCTCAGACCCAGACTGGTTCCGGTGGAGGAAATGGACCGGTTCCGCCGCGATATGCACACTATGAGATGCATCAGGGACGCCGTCCGACGAACCCGCAGCCGCCGAAAAAACCTGAAAAAAAGGGAAGTTTTCCGGCGAAGCTCGCGACAGTTGCAGCACTTGCAGTGGTGTTTGGACTTGTTGCCGGCCTTGTTTTTCAGGGAGTTAATCTGGTAACCGGCAAATATGTACAGTCCTATCAGGATTCTTCTGTTGGAATGACAGAGACAGTTCCGGAGGCAGAAAGCCAGGAGGCGTCTTCTGACAATACAGATATTTCTCAGCTGGTAGCTCAGAGCGGCAGTGTAGCTGGTGTCGCACAGGCGACACTTCCGTCAGTAGTAGCGATTACTTCTGTAAGTATTCAGGAAATTCCGAGTTTCTTTTCTTATTATGGGTTTGGCTACGGAACACAGGAATATCCGAGTACAGGCAGCGGTTCCGGTATTATTGTGGGAGAAAATGATGATGAACTCCTGATTGCAACGAATAATCACGTTGTGGAGGGAGCAACTACATTAAGTGTCTGCTTTATCGGCAATGATGTGATAGGAGCGGAAGAAGAAACGCAGAGCCTTGCAAGCGGAGACAGCGACAGCCTTGCAGAAAATGCTGTCAGTGCCAAAATCAAGGGAACAGATCCGGAAAACGATCTTGCTGTTGTGTCTGTAACGAAATCAGATATTCCGGAGGACACCATGTCAGAAATCAAGATTGCTCAGCTTGGGGATTCAGATAATCTTGTAGTCGGAGAACAGGTTGTAGCAATTGGTAATGCTTTGGGATATGGTCAGTCTGTGACTTCAGGTTGGATCAGTGCACTGAATCGTACAGTGACTATGGAGGATGGAAGCAGTTCCGATCTGATCCAGACAGATGCAGCAATCAATCCTGGCAACAGCGGCGGTGCTCTTTTGAACATGCGGGGCGAGCTGATCGGTATCAATTCTGCGAAATATGCAGATAATGCAGTGGAAGGTATGGGATATGCAATTCCCATCTCCAAGGCACAGCCGATTCTGGAAGAGCTGATGAGCCGCAAGACACGTGATAAGGTGGACAGTGATAAAGCGGCATACCTTGGGGTAGTTGTTGCTGATCTTACTACCGAGGCAATCCAGATGTATAACATGCCTGCAGGTGCGTTTGTCACAGAAGTCAGTGAGAATACCGCAGCAGAGGCAGCAGGAATCCGGAAGAGTGATATCATTGTGAAACTGGATGGACAGAAAGTCAGCGGCAGAGATGATCTGATAGAGAAACTGTCCTATTATGCAGCCGGTGAAGAAGTGGAGATTGTTGTGAACAGGGCAGATAATGGAGAGTATGTAGAACATACGCTGACCGTAACGCTTGGTTCCAAAGCTGATGCAAATAAATAAAACAGAATGTTATGAGGAGATCCGTCTGCGGGTCTCCTTTTTGTCATATCGGGAAAGGGGGCGTATGTTCCTGTGATATAATAAAAAACTTTCAGGCAAATTTTTTATAAGAAAAAAGAGGATTTTCATTTTATAAAAAGTTTATTTCCTAACATCTTATGATATGATATAATAAAAGCCATATAAAAATACAGGAAACATTGCTTCGTGAATAACGGTACGGATCTGCAGATATATGAGAGATATCGTTGTTTAAAAATACTGGGCGATGATCACAGAGAATAGAAAGGAGTCTATATGACAGACGAGTTTGACAGCAGAGAAGAGCTGGAAGAGGAAAACATGAAGGAAGAAGACGATACCGAGTATGAGAAATACTGTTTTCTTTGCCGCAGATCTGAAAGCCAGGCAGGGAAGATGATCGACCTTCCCAATAATATACATATTTGTCCGGATTGTATGCAGAAGAGCTTTGATACGATGAATCAGCAGATGAGCAATGGGAAGATGAATTATTCCGATCTGCTGAACATGCCGGGAGTGAGCATGATCGATCTGAGTAATTTTAACAATCCTGTGCAGCAGCCGAAAAAAATAAAGAAAAAGAAAGAAGCCCGCAAACCGGCACTTGATCTGAAAAATATTCCGGCACCCCATAAGATCAAAGCAACTCTGGATGAATATGTGATTGGCCAGGAATATGCCAAGAAGGTGATGTCTGTAGCTGTATACAATCATTATAAGAGAGTTGCTACAGATACAATGGACGAGATCGATATTGAGAAATCAAACATGCTTATGATCGGACCGACAGGCTGCGGTAAAACGTATCTGGTAAAAACACTGGCAAAACTTCTGGATGTTCCGCTTGCGATTGCGGATGCGACATCTCTGACAGAGGCAGGCTATATTGGTGACGATATCGAAAGTGTCGTATCCAAACTTCTTGCAGCTGCAGATAATGATGTGGAGAAGGCAGAGCATGGAATCATCTTTATTGATGAGATCGATAAGATTGCCAAGAAGAAAAATACCAACCAGCGTGATGTGAGCGGAGAAGCTGTTCAGCAGGGGATGCTGAAACTTCTGGAGGGAAGTGAAGTGGAGGTTCCGGTAGGAGCCAACAGCAAGAATGCCATGGTGCCCCTGACCACGGTAAATACCAGAAATATTCTGTTTATCTGCGGCGGTGCGTTTCCGGATCTGGAAAGTATTATCAAAGAGCGCCTGAACAAACAGGCATCCATTGGATTTTATGCAGATCTGAAGGACAAATACGATGACGACCCGAATCTTCTGGAAAAAGTAACTGTGGACGATCTTCGGAATTTTGGGATGATTCCGGAATTTCTCGGACGTCTGCCGATTATTTTTACCCTGAACGGTCTGAATGAGGATATGCTGGTAAAAATCCTCCGTGAGCCGAAAAATGCAATTTTGAAGCAATATCAGAAGCTGCTTGCTCTGGATGAGGTCAAACTTGAGTTTAATGAAGATGCGCTGAAAGCCATTGCAGAAAAAGCCATGGAAAAGAAAACAGGTGCCAGAGCACTCCGGGCGATTTTGGAGCAGTATATGCTTGATATCATGTATGAAATACCGAAAGATGACAGTATCGGCCAGGTGATCATTACCGGTGATTATATCAGAGGCACCGGCGGACCGAGAATTTTTCTGAGAGGGCAGGAAGTGCCGGCGCTGGAAGGTTAGAGCGTGTTTGAAAATTGCTCAAGTGTTATCCATGCTAAATAACCACTTGTTTTGCTGGCTTGCTTTTCGGATGGCACAGATGTAAAATCAATGATTTGGGATCTGACATGATAGAAAGGAGAAGGATTATGGGAACAGATTTTTTTGATGATCTTGGGGAAACATTGTCAAGAACTGCCCGGGAGTTTGGAGAACGCGCGGAGTCACTTTATGAGACCCAGAAGCTTCGCGGCAAGATTAGCGTCGAAGAGCGTGCGGTAACGAAACTTATGGCAGATTTGGGTAGGACTTTGTACAGAACCTATATGAAGGGTGAAGAACTGACAGAAGAGCAGATGTCTCTTTGCAGCCAGATCGACAGACATAAAGATGTTATCAGCCGGTATAAGGCAGAAATGGCAGGAAAGAAAGGCAAGAAAATCTGTCCGTGCTGTGGAGAATCCGTAGATCAGTATGCAGCGTTCTGTCCTTATTGCGGTGCGGCGTGTCCGGTTCCGGAGAAAAAAGAAAAGACCGGAAAAACAGCAGACAGTGAAGAACAGACCGCAGAGGAACCGGAAGACCCGGCAGAGGAAAGCGCGGAAGACAGTTCGGTGGAGAGAACTGCTGAAAAGCCAGAAGATAGCCCGGCGGAAGAGTCTGCTGAAGAGCCAGAAGGCAGCCCAGTGGAAGAATCTGGTGAAGGGTCAGAAAACAGCCCAGCGGAAGAATCAGCCGAAATGGATCCGGAAAAACCGGAATAAAAGTTTCCGGATAAAAATGAAATAAGACTGTACCAATGGGGGAATGACATCTGTCCGATGTTGTTTCCCATTAAATGAGGAAGGAGAAAAGGGAAATGGAAAGTCCCGTCCGGACTTCCATCAGGAATCGTGTCCGCAAATAAGACAGGAGAAACTTCTACCGTGCAGCATGATATGGCAATCGTATACGGCAAAAAAACAACGTATGTTATTTGTGTATTTTCCAGCAACATCGGAGAGTATTATGGCATCAACGGAATCCGGAATATTTCCAGATATGTCTATAATTATTTGAATTAGAAAATGATATAGAGATGGAAAAAACAGGGCAGGAGAGAGGTTTCTGCCCTGTTGTCAAAAAAAATCAAATTTTTTTAATTTTTTTAAAAATACCTATTGACTTTTTGGAATACATAGGTTATTATAAGTGAGCAGTCGCGAGAGAGCGATTGAAAATCAGAAATGCAGGAGTGGCGGAATTGGCAGACGCGCAGGCTTCAGGTGCCTGTGGTCGCAAGATCGTGTGGGTTCAAGTCCCATCTCCTGCATTATTTTTTTGCCAAAGGGGGCCTTATGAAAATTGAGGTCTCCTTTTGTTGTACAAAAAAATTGTTATCACCAGATTTATTTTTAGTAAAGGATTGTGTTGAAAAAGAGAAACTCTTGTGATACAATCTTGAAGATTTAGGATAAAATAATACTTAGACAGAAAAACGACAGAAAGGGAGATTGTATGAAAGCATTTCTGATATTAGAAGACGGCCATGTATTTACAGGAACAAGTATCGGGTCTGCAAGGGAAGTGATCAGCGAAATCGTCTTTAATACTTCCATGACAGGTTATCTGGAAGTTATGACCGACCCTTCCTATGCAGGACAGGCAGTTTGCATGACTTATCCGCTGATCGGTAATTATGGAATCTGTTATGATGACCAGGAATCCATGAAACCATGGATTGATGGCTTTATTGTCCGAGAATTATCACGTATCCCAAGCAATTTCCGCAGCGTGGACACTATTCAGCATTTTCTTGCCAAACATGACATCCCGGGTATTGCTGGTATCGACACCAGAGCCCTCACCAAAATTCTCAGAGAAAAAGGTACCATGAACGGTATGATCACTGTAAATGAGAATTATGATTTAGATACAATTATCCCCCGATTAAAAGCATATACAACCGGCAAAGTAGTAGAAAAGGTAACCTGCAGAGAAAAGACAGTTCTGAAAGGTGATGGACCGAAGGTAGCACTGATGGATTTTGGTGCGAAGCGCAACATTGCAAAATCCTTAAATGAAAGAGGATGTCAGGTTACTATTTATCCGGCACTGACACCGGCTGAAGAAATTCTGAAGGACAATCCGGACGGTATTATGCTGAGCAACGGCCCTGGAGATCCGAAGGAATGTACTTCGATCATTAAGGAAATCCGTAAGCTTTACGATTCAGAAGTTCCGATTTTTGCGATCTGCCTGGGACATCAGCTGATGGCTCTTGCAACCGGCGGAGATACTTATAAAATGAAATACGGTCACAGAGGCGGGAATCATCCGGTCAAGGATCTTGCGACAGGAAGAGTTTACATTTCTTCCCAGAACCATGGATATGTAGTGGATGCAAGAGGACTTGAGGAGAAAAATATCGCAAAACCGGCATTTGTCAATGTCAACGATGGAACTAATGAAGGTATGGCTTATGTGGGCAAGAATATCTTTACTGTACAGTTCCATCCGGAAGCATGTCCGGGACCGCAGGATTCCAGCTATTTATTTGACAGATTTATGGAAATGATGGGAGGTAAGAGATAATGCCGAAGAATAAAGACATTCACAAAGTACTTGTCATCGGATCCGGTCCAATCATCATTGGACAGGCCGCTGAATTTGACTACGCAGGAACTCAGGCATGCCGTTCTCTGAAAGAAGAAGGCATGGAGGTTGTACTTCTGAACTCCAATCCTGCTACCATCATGACTGATAAAGATATTGCTGACCGTGTTTATATCGAGCCACTGACAGTGGAAGTGGTAGAACAGCTGATCCTCAAGGAAAAGCCGGACAGCGTGCTTCCGACTCTTGGAGGTCAGGCAGGTCTGAACCTTGCCATGGAGCTGGATGAAAAAGGTTTCCTGAAAGAACACAATGTCCGACTGATTGGAACGACAGCCGAAACGATCAAAAAGGCAGAAGACCGTCAGGAATTCAAGGACACCATGGAAAAAATCGGTGAGCCTGTAGCAGCATCCAAGGTAGTAACTACTGTGGAAGACGGTCTTGCATTTACCAATACCATTGGTTATCCGGTGGTTCTTCGTCCTGCCTATACACTGGGCGGAAGCGGCGGCGGTATTGCACATAATGAATACGAGCTTCGTGAGATTCTGGAAAATGGTCTTCGTCTTTCCCGTGTAGGAGAAGTTCTTGTAGAACGCTGTATTGCCGGATGGAAAGAAATCGAATATGAAGTAATGCGTGACAGTGCAGGCAATTGCATTACTGTCTGCAACATGGAAAATATCGACCCTGTCGGTGTGCATACCGGTGACTCCATCGTTGTTGCACCGTCTCAGACCCTTGGAGATAAAGAATATCAGATGCTCCGTACCTCTGCTCTGAATATCATCACAGAGCTTGGTATTACCGGCGGCTGTAACGTACAGTATGCACTGCATCCAGAGAGTTTTGAATATTGTGTAATTGAGGTAAATCCACGTGTAAGCCGTTCTTCCGCGCTTGCAAGTAAAGCGACCGGTTATCCGATCGCAAAGGTGGCAGCCAAGATCGCGCTGGGATATACTTTGGATGAGATTCCGAATGCCATCACAGGCAAGACTTATGCAAGTTTTGAGCCGATGCTGGATTACTGTGTTGTCAAAATCCCGCGTCTGCCGTTTGATAAATTTATTACTGCCAAGAGAACTCTGACGACGCAGATGAAAGCAACCGGTGAGGTTATGAGTATCTGTCATAATTTTGAGGGCGCTCTCATGAAAGCCATCCGTTCTCTGGAGCAGCATGTGGAC
>CAMBAL010000072.1 GCA_945864225.1 uncultured Blautia sp.
TTCCGGAAGAGGTGTAATCGTCTCCATATCGTATGCTTCGTCAAAAGGAACTCCAGGATTGCCGCCCTCTTTCTGGAAAACGGGTTCATATTTTTCCAGCAGCTTCAGAACGATTTCATTGGCTTTGGAACGGGTCATATGCTGCCTTGCAACAGCCTTTCCGACTTCCGCCATCAGACGGATCTCCAGACCGGTTCCATGAGGAGCGTTTCCGTTGGCAGCACCAATCCCTTCCAGATGACCGCCGCAGACAGTTACTACGATGGCATTGGCAGCTACTTCATAAAGAAGTTCTTTTGTCATGGCACCGCTGGCCGGCCACAGATCACATACAATAATGGCAGGTGCCTGTGTAGCAAATGTCTGACAGAGAACCGCCTGAAGCCACAGACATCCACGTGCAGTGGTAGCCACATCCGAAATATGAATCGGGTGGCAGAGATGATAATCCGCATTGCAGATCAGATTTGCAGCAAGGATTGATGCGATCATAACAACCGTAGCCCCCGGAGCATCTCCTCCGAGACCTCCAACCATTGTGCAGGCAAGAGAAGCATTTTTCATTCCATAATCAAAGGAATTTGCTGCACGGAGCAGATTGCCGTTGTCAATCATCAATTCATTAAACGTTGCTACAAGGTGAGAATCGCATGGACGCAGTGCCCTGTCATAAGATGCCGCAAAATCACCAACCTCTGTAACTGCACTCTCCGCAGCCAGAAGCCCCATCCCTTCACGGCCCACTTCTTTCAGCGCGCTGTGAAGATACTGGAGTTCTCTTCGTACTGCAAAAACTTCTGTCACTTCACCGTTTCTCACAGGATAACCATCAACATCCACCAGAGAACCGCAGGTCAGAAGATCAATGAGCGGTTCTTTGGCAACACTGCGGATTATCGGCAGATACAACCGCTCCGGTGTCGGGCATCCCGGATTTCCGGCCCAGATCACCGGTTCCCTTTCATCCTCGATCTTACGAGCCACAAGAGTAACCGCATCTTTTCCTTCTCCCATGGTCAGAGAGGTTTTCATATTTCGGATTCCCTCCTCAATTTCTTCCTCTGTAAAAGAAATCACCCTCTCTGTGGAAAGATTATAAATACCGATTTCCAGGATCAGTCTTTTTGCTGCCTCAAACATCTTCTGAAAGAGCTCTTCATCCTCCGGAATGATAACCTGCTTATCCCAGGAAAAATCATATTCATCCTTATAATCCAGCATGGTATCCACAATATACTCCATATCCCAGTCTTCTTTGGATACCTTTTTACCGGTCTGACCTCTCTGGTACAGCTCTAAAAATTTCTTATAATCCATACTTATTTTCCACCTTTAACGTTTTCAACAAAGAAATCCTGCGCAAGAATCTCTTCATCCGCCATGGTTTCGCCATCTGCAACGAGAACATTTCCTTCATCATCCTTCAGTTCTCCTGCATAAACAACAATCTCACCGCTGGCAATTTTATCTTTTACTTCCAAAACTTTCTGCTGGATTTCTTCCGGAACTAATTCAGAATTAAAGTCAGCAAGTGCGGAACATTCTCCGCCTTCATAATAATCTGCGGAAATATCGATGGTTCCGTCTGCAGTCTTCTGAATGATATCCTGGAAAATAGGTGTCCAGTTCCATACAAAGGAGGTCATAACTGCACCTGGTGCAGATGCTTCCATGTCAACATTATATCCGACGCAGTACGCACCGTTTGCTTCACAGGTCTGCGGAACTGCCGGTGAAGAAGCTTCCATACCCATGTATTTGATTCCGCTGTCAATCAGGGTTTTCGCATTGTTTGCCTCAATATCAAGGTCATACCAGCTGTCAGCCCATACTACCTGAACCGTTGCATCCGGGTTCGCATATTTCGCGCCAAGTGCAAACGAGTTGATTGCAGTTCTTACAGACGCATCATCCATACTTGCCTCAAATCCAAGCTCATTGGAACCTTCATTCATCAGTGCACAGAGGTATCCTGCCTGGAACATACCTTCATAACCGCGAATCTGGAATTCTACGATATTCTCATAAACATCATTGTTATACTGTGCAAAAACCACTTCCGGGAATTCTTCCTGAAGTTCTGCCAGCACTCCTGCATATCCTGTAGAACATCCGAAAATAATATTTGCTCCGCTGTCCACCAGTTCTTCTACTGCTGATTCGATCAGAGCAGGATCTTCTTCTGAAATTTCTTCCATGGTCAGAAGATTGGTCTCCGTATCAATCCCAAGATTTTCACAAGCTTCTACCACACCGGCATGAAGTGCCTGAGCAAATCCACCATCCTCAGCAACAGAATAGTGAAGTTCTCCTACGATCAGTTCACTGACATCCATCGGCTCTGATGCGGATACAGGTACTGCACACATAGTCAGTACAGATGCTGCTGTTAAAAAGCTGATTGTTGTTTTTTTCATGTTGTTTTTCTCCTTTGCATAGTGTGTATATATTGGTCAGAACATCCCTGCTCCCTGTCCTGCAGAATCTGCAGGAAAAGATCCAGAGCTGTTCCCGTCCGCTCAGATCATATTTGAAAATTGCTTTCCTACAGTTTTCAAATACGCTTCAGGGCGGACAGCAGCCGGCATTTGCCGGATATGCACATTTTTCATCTTTCCTGACGCACTTGCTGCGTCAATAATGGTAGATTTGGAAGTTCACTTCCAAACTTCTGCTCCCTGCAGTTCTCATTGGAAACCTGTACAATGAGCAGAACCTGTATTTACACTTAACGGCTCTCACGGTCATACGGCTTACAGAGAGCAGCCGGCTGTGCTGTATGAACTTTCCTGAAATTTCCCGTGGCAAGAATAAATGCAATAATCGTAGCAATGTAAGGCATTGCACTGAAGATTTCTGTCGGCACGCCTGGAAGATAAATCTGCAGATTACTTCCAAGACAGCTGATAAACCCGAACAGCAATGCTCCCAGTGTCAGCTTCAGTGGATTCCAAGAGGAAAAAGCAACCAGAGCAAATGCAATCCATCCTTTTCCGGCTGTCATTCCAGGACTCCAGAAATTTGTGTTCGCAAGTGTTACGCATGCCCCGCTGACAGCAATCATCGCACATCCCAGAATCACATACGCATAACGCATGGCAAAAATATTCATACCTGCGGAATCCAGCGCTGCCGGGTTTTCTCCCAAAGCCCGGAGATACAATCCGTATTTTGTCCTGTATATATAAAAGAGAGATAACGGCACGATCACATACATTGCATATACCAGCAGGTTCTGCTGAAAGAAGATCGGTCCGATCACCGGAATCTCCTTCAGCAGCGGGATCGGCATCGTCTGAAACTTAAGATTCGCGGCTACCCCCGTCACATCCTTGCCGAGAAATCCGCTGAGACCTGTTCCGAAAGTCAGCATCGCCATACCGCACACCGTCTGATCTGCCTGCAGTGTCACAGTCAGAAACGCAAACACCAGACCAAAAGCAGTACCAGTCAGAAGCACGACGAGAAAAGAAAGCGCCAGATTCTGCGTATTGACAGCAGTAATATAACCGGCCACTGCTCCCATGAGCATAATGCCCTCCACACCAAGATTCATGATTCCCGCGCGTTCAGAAAATGTCTCTCCTATTCCTGCATACATCACAGACACCGCATAAACAATGGCACCTGAAAGAATTGAAATAATCAGATTCATGATGCTTTCCCTCCTTTCTCCGCAAATACAATTTTATATCTCTGAAAAAAGTCCCCTGCAATCACGATGATCATAATTGCTCCCTGAATCATCGTTGCGATCTGTGCCGGAACTCCCATGACCTGTACCGTTGCACTGCTGTTCTGCAGTCCGGCAAACAGGACTGACACAATAATCACCACGATCGGGTTAAAGCGGCTCAGATATGCGATAACGATTCCTGTATAACCCGCATTATTGGGCATATTTTCCTGTACACGCCCGGTCACCGCCGCATACTGTACAAATCCTGCCAGACCGGCAAGTCCACCGCTTAAGCCCAGAACCAGAAGGATATTTTTGCGGATATTGATTCCGGCATACCTGGCTGCAGTCAGGCTCTTACCGATCACATTAATCTGGTAACCGCTGGTCGTACACCGGTAAAAGAAAAACAGAAGCAGGGCAATGAGAGTCACCACAGGAAACGCCAGGCTGATCTCCAGCCCCGGTATTTCCGGTATTTCAAAAATTTCCGGTATTTTCTCTGTCTGGCCAACATTCTGTCCCTTGGCCTTCCACGGTCCCAGGCAAAGATAACTCAAAAGGATCAAAGCCACATAATTCAGCATCAGTGTCGTAATACTCTCATCAACACCCCAGAATGCTTTTGGAACCGCACACAAAAGTGCCCAAAGTGCCCCACCTGCGAAACAGCACAGAGCAAGCATGACCATTCCCGGTACTCGCGGAAGTTCCGGACCGTACAAAACATAAGCGGCACCAAAAATAGCTCCTACGGCATATTGTCCCTCTGCCCCGATATTATTCAGATTCATACGAAAAGCGATAGACACGCCAAGTCCGCAAAGCATCAGCGGCAGTCCGGATTCAATCGCTTTGCGGATGCCTCTCATGGATAAAAATGCCTTACGGAACATTTTCGAATAAACTTCTATAGGATTAAATCCTACGGCAGCAATGATAAATGCACAGAATACCAGTGCCACACCAGTAAACAGAACGGAATTCAAAAAGACGGAAAATCCCGAACTGGTCGTTTTTTTCTCTAACCGTATCTTTTTCATAATTGTTCTCCTGACATCAATTTTCCTATGGTTTCGTAATCTGCACTTTCCCGGTCAAGAACAGCCATCATGTTTCCGTCACACATAACGCCGATTCTGTCTGCCATCTGGAAAATTTCGTCCAATTCCTCTGAAACCAGAAGAATGGCTGTTCCTTTGGCACTTTCCTCCAGGAGAATCTTATGAATTGCTTCCGTAGCCCCGATGTCCAGTCCTCGTACCGGGTAAGACGCCACCAGAAGCGATGGATTCCCGTTTACCTCTCTTGCGATCAAAAGCTTCTGCTGATTACCGCCGGACATCAGACCTACCGGAGAATGAATGCCAGCTGTCTTAATATCATAACGTTCGATATAAGAAGCCGCTGTCTCATCCATTACTTTCTTTTTCAGGATTCCCCTGCGGCTGAATTTTTCCGAACCGAAATGTTTGAGAATCATGTTGTCCGCCATATCCAGTGAAGGGACAAGTCCCATGGAAAGACGGTCTTCCGGAATAAACGATACACCCTTGTCAATATGCTTTCGAACGCTAAGGGAAGTAAGGTCTTCTCCATTTACCGTAACCTTACCCTTCTGAATTTTACGAAGCCCTGCTATTGCCTCTGTAAGCTCTTTCTGACCGTTTCCTGCAACACCGGCAATACCAAATATTTCGCCGGCATGAATCGTAAAGGAAACATTTCTGACTGCCTCCAGCCCTTTGTCATTTTTGACAGACAAGCCCTCAGCCTGAAGAACAATTTCTTCCGTAAACGTACGGTTCTGCCGTACCTGAGGCACAAATTCCCGGTCTCCCACTACCGCCCTCGTAAGACGGTCAATGGTCGCATCCGCTGCTTCCATGGTATCTTCCACCCTGCCGCCTTTCAGTACAGTAATTCTGTCCGCATTCTGCATGACTTCGTTCATTTTGTGGGAGATAATAATCACACTCTTTCCACTGTCTGCCATTTTCCGGAGTACCTTGAACATTTCCACTGCTTCCTGTGCAGTGAGTACCGCAGAAGGTTCATCCAGTATCAAAATATCCGCACCACGGTAAAGAAGCTTGATAATCTCCACTCGCTGCTGTTCTCCTACAGAGAGCTGCCAGACTTTTGCCGATGCATCCACATCCAGATGAAATTCTCTGGAACAGGCATCGATTGCCTCTTCCATTTCCTTCTGCCGGAGAATTTTTTTGCAGTCAGGCATATAAAGAAACACATTTTCTGCAACAGACAGGGGAGGGATCAGACGGAAATGCTGATGCACCATACCAATCCCCATATCTACCGCCTGTTTCGGTGATCTGATCGATACTTTCTTTCCGTGATAATATATTTCTCCGGAATTTGGTCTGTAAATTCCGGTAAGAACATTCATCAGAGTACTCTTCCCTGCCCCGTTTTCCCCCAGCAATGCATGGATTTCTCCCGGATAAAGCGACAGGTTTACATTTTCATTGGCTATTACATCACCAAACCGCTTGGTGATGTTCCGCATTTCAATAACCGGTTCTTTCATTCGTTACTTCTCCTGTTAGATTTCAAATCCGCGTATTTTCCCATCTATTCGTATTCCTCTTCTTTACAGAAACAGGATTTTTCAACCAGATAAACACCTCCCGGTGTAATTCTTGCCCTTGGAATGACCGGCAGAGCAAGAAATGACATGGTAATAAAAGGATCAATTCCCTCCGGAACGCCCATGTCACGGGCAAGCAGCAGCATCCTGGCGAGATTTGCCGACACTTCTTCGTGCGGCTGAGCTGTCATCAGTCCCATAATTTCCAGAGGCTGAGTCACAGGCTCCTGACCTTTTCTCACAATGGTATAACCGCCTCTGCACCGGATCAGTTCCTCAAGAGCATCCTCCATAGAGGCATCGTCATCTCCGATTACGATCAGATTATGAGAATCATGACCTACTGTGGAGGCTATGGCACCTCCATGTATAGAAAATCCCTCCAGAATACCCTTCCCAACCATTCCGGTAGCATGATGCCGTTCAAACACCAGGATTTTCTGATATTTCTCATTCGGACAGAATCTGCCGTTATGAACTGGCACCTCTTCAAAAGAAAAATCTGTGAGGATTTCCCCCGGTATTATATGAATCACTGGCTGTTTTTCACCGGAAATCGGCATATCAAATACCTCCGGTCCCGGCCAGGATATATGAACGGTATCCAGAAGCTTTTCCGGAACGGTCATGGAAGCAGGACCGTTCTCCGTAACAGGGATTCCCTTATGGAAAACCTGCGAAACCTGCACTTTTTCCACATCATCCAATATAACCAGATCTGCCTGATACCCCGGTGCAACTGCCCCAAGTCTGTCCAGTCCGTAACAGCGTGCTGAATTCCAGGTAGCCATCCGATATGCATCCGCAGGTTTCATTCCAAGCGCGATGGCTTTCCGGATGTTCCAGCTGATATGACCATTGGCGGCAATATCTTCAATATGCTTGTCATCTGTACAGAAGGAAAACATATCTGTGGAAATTCTATCATTCAAAATCCCCCTCACAATGGCTTCCAGATTTCTGGCTGCTGTTCCTTCCCGGATGAGAATGTGAATGCCGTTTCGTGCCTCCCTGATCGCATCTTCATAAGTCGTGCATTCATGATCTGTACGAATACCTGCAAGGCGATAACAGGCTCCGTCTTTTTCAGAGAGTGCGCCTCCATGACCATCCATCACTCTCCCTTCTCTTCGGAACAATTCCAGCTTCTTCATCATTTCCGGTTCACACTCCAGGACAGATCTGACGTCCATCACCTCACCAAGACCCAGAATATGGGGATCCTTCATCATCGGCTCCATCTGTTCCGCATGCATGACCGCCCCATTTTTTTCAAACGAAACAGCCGGAACACAGGACGGCATCATTACAAATACATTTGCCGCACATCCGGATGCATCATCAATGATATACTGTATCCCGTCCGTACCTGCAACATTGGCAGCCTCATGGGGATCCACAATAAAAGTAGTCGTACCATGCTTCAATGCCTGGCAGATCAGCTGGGATGGATTCAAAAGTGTCGATTCCAGATGAAGATGGGCATCAATAAATCCTGGAACCACAAATTTCCCCGCTAAATCCCACTCTTCCTCTCCTTCATATGATCCAACTCCCAGGATCGTATCTCCGTATAGTGCAATATCCCCATTCAGCCATTCTCCGGAAAATACGTTAAGCACTACTCCATTCTTCAGAACTACCGGTGCCTTCCTGCGTCCCAGCGCACACTCTGCCATTTCTTTTTTATACATAAGCCTCTCCTTTACAAAAATCCCCCAGATATGGGCAAAAAAGGTCAAACCAAAAGTTTGACCCCTTTATCCTGCTTACTAAAAAAATTGTTCTGTTATTTTCCGTACTTTTGTTTACAGAGATTTTAAAGTATTCCCTGATTTTTGTCAATATACCGCCGTATTTTTCTGGAAAAAATTTCTTTACAGGTTACTGTTCCCTCCGTTCACAGTAATCTTTAGGACTCTCCGTTAAAAATCTGCGCAATCGGCGAATCAGAAGAAAGGATCACTGTCTTATCCGTTCCACTCATGGATTTCTCAAGAGCTTCCAGACTGCGGACGAAAGAATAAAACTCGCTGCGTTCTTCTTCCCCATAGGCCTGTGCCAAAATCTTCATGTATTCCTGCTCGCCCTCTGCTTTCAGGATTTCCGCCTGTTTCTCTGCCTCAGATATTTTAATGGCAATTTCTTTATCTGTCGTATTTCGGATGACCTTCGCTTCCGAGTTGCCTTCTGCGGTATAGGTTGCCGCAATATTGTCGCGTTCTGAAATCATTCGTTCATATACCGCTTCCTTGTTATCATCCGGAAGATCCAGCTGCTTTGTTTCAAATTCCAGAAGATTAATTCCATACTGTGTCATATTTCCTTTTACCGAATTCAGAACAATTTCTGACAATTGTCCGTCACGGCTGGTGATCACTTCATCCTGAGACATACTGCTGATGGCATTTTTTGTGGCATTATAAACCGCCGTATTGATTCGACTTTCCCCGCTCTCCAGAGAGGAATTCAATGTCTGTGCAAATTTCAGAGGATCCTCAATCCGCCAGAGAACATAGCTGTCACAAATCATGGTCTTTTTATCCCTGGTAATGACATCTGATGGAGAAAGGTCATAAAGCAGGGTCTGTTTGGGAAGTGTTGCTGCGGTTTCCAGAAATGGAACTTTCAGGCTGATGCCGGGAGAACTGATCACACGCTCTACCTTTCCAAAACGGCGGATCAGCTTATATTCATCCTGTGCTGTGACAGTCACCAACATTGCACCTGCTGTAAGGATTGCCACACCTGCAATGATTGTGATAATACTTCTTTTTTTCATATTTTATCTCATTCCTTTCCATTAATCATCCGCTTCTGTGATCTGTACGTCTGTATTCACGGAAGTACTCTCTGTATTCTCCGGCATTTCCACAAATGATTCAATTGGGAGAACCTTTTGTACTCCGCTTCCGTTATCAATAATCAGCTTCATATCCGGCAGAACATCTTCCATTGCTTCGTAGAACATTCGCTTCTTTGTTATCTCCGGATTTTTGATATATTCCTCATACATGGCATTAAATTTTGCCACTTCAGCTTCTGCTTCATTGATACGGACCTGTTTTTCCGCTTCCGCATCCTGTATGATCTGGTCTGCCTGTGCTTCCGCCTCCGGAAGTTTTTCATTACGGTATTTATTCGCATTATTCAGCGCTGTTTCTTTTCCCTGTTTCGCCGTTTCCACAGCTTTGAATGCTTTCATAACCTCCTGTGTCGGCGGCTCGGAATCCTGAATCGTGATATTTACCAGCTGGATTCCGATATCCTGTTCTTCTATTTTTTTCATAATCATTTCTTTGATCTTACTCTGAATCTCACTCTTACCGGTCGTAAGGACAGAATCCACATCATAGCTTGCGATCACTGTACGGATACTTCCCTGAGAAATATTTTTCAGAATTTCTTCCGGCTCCTGTGAGGTGTACAGATACTTCACTGGATCTGCAATCCGATATTCCACATAAAAATCCACATCAATAAAATTATAATCTGATGTGATCATAATTCCTTCGTTGCTGATGGTTTCGTTTGTAGACTCTTCGTATCCAATGGGAAAGCCCTGAATCGTTGTATTTACTTTATAGACTTTCTGAATAAACGGAAGTTTAAAATGAAGTCCCGTCTCCGATACAGCCTTCGGAACTCCAAAGGTGGACAATACGGCCTGTTCCTGTTCCTGAATCTGGTATGTACAATCAGTTGCCATCAAACCGATCACTGCAGCTCCCGCAGCCACAAGAATGATTCTTTTCACATGCTTTCCGCTCTTTTGCATCTTTCTTTTCCTCTTTGAATTGTTTGTATTCATTTCTTCATACTCTGTCATTCTGTTTCCTCCTTCACATTTGGGGATTGATTGGGAAACCTCTTTTCCATGGCAAAAGAATTCCCGTTTTTCTCGTTTTTTAAAGAAAAGAAAAAGACTTTTATTTCAGACAGTCACATTCTGTATTCTGTCTCAAAATAAAAGTCTTGCAGATTATCTCATATCGCGGACACCCGTTCCCGGACATCGTACTGACGCATATATGTACCATTCCCTGAAACACATTCCCGGTTTCAAATCAATGGCCGCTACTCCCTTTTCTTTGTTAGAATATTAACACTTTTTCACATATAATGCAAGTATTTTCTTATAATAATTGAATATGAAAAAGAATCCTGCCGGAAGGCTTTTTATCATAGAAAAATGCAGAACGCCTTCCTGTAATATAAAAAAAGCCGCAACAGAAAGAATTTTTTCAGTAAAAATTTTTTCCTGCCACAGCCTTTTTATTTGTTTTATTTATCTCGCCAGATAATTCTGCCTTTAGACAAATCATACGGAGAAAGTTCAATGGTAACCTTATCTCCCGGAAGGATACGAATAAAGTTCATTCGTAATTTGCCACTGATGTGTGCCAGCACAACATGTTTGTTTTCTAATTCTACTTTAAACATTGCGTTCGGCAGCTTCTCCAATACAGTGCCTTCCACCTCAATCACATCTGCTTTAGACATAATAAACCTCCTGTGTCTTCGTTCTGTTACTTGGTGAGAGTCAGAATTTCCGGTTCACCATCTGTAATCAGAATGGTGTTCTCGTAATGAGCGGAAAGGGAACCATCCATGGTCACCACTGTCCAGTCATCATCCTCCCATGCTACGTCAGCCCGGCCAAGATTGATCATCGGCTCTACAGCCAGTGTCATACCCGGCATCAGCTTAATCCCTCTGCGCTTCTGAGGAAAGTTAGGAATCTGTGGATCTTCATGAAGATGCGTTCCGATTCCATGTCCTACAAGATCACGCACAATACCATAACGATATTTGGCGGCATAAGCGCCGATGGCCTTTGAAATATCATTTAGATGATTGCCTGCTTTCGCGTATTTCAGTCCTTCAAAAAAGCACTGCTTCGTCACATCCATCAGCTGTTTTGCTTCCGGTGCAACTTCACCTACTGCATAAGTGCGGGCTGCATCTGAGTGATAGCCTTTATATATCAATCCGGCATCGATCTTTACAAGATCACCTTCCTGGATGATTTTTTTCTCGGAAGGAATTCCGTGCACCACCTCATCATTCAGACTGATGCAGAAGGAGCCTGGAAAGCCCTGGTAATTTAAAAAGTTCGGA
>CAMBAL010000073.1 GCA_945864225.1 uncultured Blautia sp.
AGGAGTTTATGAGGAGGGGGATTATGACAGCAGAAGAATATAGAAAGTATCTGGAGACAGATTTTGACGATGTGGATGTGAATGAATTGAAGGATATCCGGAAGGTTAGGATTGACCGTAGCCAGACAAAAGAGAAACGGATTGCCCAGTATCTGAAGCAGGTAGGAAACCCCTACATGGTACGTGTGGGGAATGTAAAAGTAAAAATACGGTTTGCCAATAATGGGGTATCTTTTGAGGATGCCTTTGAGGATCTTTTGCTTTCGGTGTAAATAATGGTGGTAAAATCTGAAAAGTTATGTTAATATGGATCAGAGGAATTCAGGACTCCTCATTCATATCGGACCAACATCGGCTCAGCCCCTGGGTTTTACCATTGTTGATAAAAAGGTAAAATCAAGGAGGATGACGATGAACCAAAATCGTAATATCAAGAAAATCTACCATGCCGCCATCTATGTTCGTTTATCGAAAGAAGACGGCGATATTGTGTCTGCCAATAAGAGGGAGAGCAATAGCATTTCCAATCAGAAAGATCTGATCAAAAATTTCCTTAAAGACAAAAAAGATATAGTGGTTGTTTCAGAACGGGTGGACGATGGTTACAGCGGTTCTAATTTTGAACGCCCTGCTTTCCAGATGATGCTGGAAGACATCAGGAGGGGAGTTGTGGATTGTGTCGTTGTAAAGGATCTTTCCCGTTTTGGAAGGGAGTACATTGATGCTGGAAAGTATATCGAAAGAATATTTCCGGCTCTTGGTGTGCGTTTTATTGCCATCAATGACAATTATGACAGTCTGGAGGGCAAAAGCCAGGCGGATGAGATCGTGATCCCTTTTAAGAATCTGATTAATGATGCCTACTGTCGAGATATTTCTATCAAAATCCGAAGCCATCTGGAAGTAAAACGTAAGAATGGTGAGTACATCGGAGCTTTTACCCCATATGGATATAAAAAGGATGATTCGGACAAAAACAAACTGGTTGTAGATACTTATGCGGCGGATATTGTGAAAGAGATCTTCCGGCTGAAATTATCCGGCATGAGCCAGACCGCGATTGCCAACTATCTGAATGATCAGGGTGTGTTGTCTCCGATGGAATATAAACACAGTCTTGGAATTAATATTCAGGATAATTTCAAGAGGCACGAACAGGCAGAATGGAGTGCTATGTCTGTGAAGCGGGTTCTGGAAAATGAAGTCTATATTGGAACACTGGTCCAGGGCAGGCATACAACGCCGAATCATAAAGTCAAAAAATTGATGGACAAGCCGGAAAAGGACTGGATCCGTATTGAACACAATCACGAACCAATCGTCACTGAACGGGAATTCACTTTGGTACAGCGGCTTCTGGGGCTGGATACAAGAACTTCCCCTAATGGGGATAAGGTTTATCCTTTATCCGGTCTGGCAGTCTGCGGAGACTGTGGGGCTTTGATGATCAAGCGGGATGTCCCTGCAGGTGGGAAAGTGTATTCCTATTATATCTGTTCAAGAAACGCTGCCACGAAGGAGTGCGGTACTCACAGAATCCCAATGGAAAAGCTGGAAGAAACAGTACTGGAGATCCTTAAAATCCAAATTGAGAACATCCTTGATATGAAGAGAATCCTCGATTATATCAATGTTGTCCCGTTTCAGGAACTGGATATTAAAGAACTGGAAAAACGGAAAGAAGCAAAAGTGCAAGAAGTGGAACGCTGCAGGCAGCTGAGGGATTATCTGTATGAGGATTTCCGGGAAGGGATCATTTCTAAAGAGGATTATACGGAATTACATGAAGGATACACGGAAAAAAGGAAAAAAGCGGAAGAAGCAGTCAGGAACATTGAACACCAGATAACCGAAATTCTGGAGTCCAAAAGTGATAAATATCAGTGGCTGGATTATTTTACCGAACATCAGAACATACAGGAACTGAACCGGACGGTTGCAGTGGAACTGATAGACCAGATAAAAATCTATGACAAAAAACATATTGAGGTTGTGTTCAACTTCAATGACTGCTATCAGTCGCTTTTGCGACAGATGGCGGCAGTTGGCTGTACAGTGACAGTTGATGACAATGGAAGGGTAGAACTTGAAAGGAAGGAGGTCGTATAAATGGCAAGAAAATCAAGAAAGATCAATTTTGTAAATGTGGGAAGTGAACTTCTTGCTGCACAGGCAGAGGAAGTTCCTGTTATGAATGTATCCCATGCAGCTCTTTATGCGAGACTTTCTTTTGAGAGTGACAAAAACAGAGAGCGAAACACTATCGAAACACAGATGGCTCTTCTCCATAGTTTTGTGGAAGACCAGAATGATATAGTGGTTGAAAAAGAATACTTCGATATATCCAAAACCGGTACGAACTTTGAACGTGAGGGATTTGACGAGATGATGCAGGACATCAAGAACGGGATGATTGACTGCGTGATCGTAAAGGATCTTTCCAGACTGGGTAGAAATTATGTGGAAGCAGGAAGCTATATTGAGCGTGTATTTCCATTTTTCAATGTACGCTTTATATCTGTGAATGACCATTACGATTCCAAACGAGATGATGTGAGTCTGCTTGTTGGAATGTCAAATATCTATAATGAGTTTTATTCCAGAGATCTGGCAAAGAAAGTACGTAGTTCATATCGTATCAACTGGGCAAATGGAGAATTTCCGTCAGGGGTCATGGCTTATGGATATGAAAAAGATCCAAAGAGTCCCAGACATCTTATTCCCGACCCGGAAGTGGCTCCTGTTGTAAAAAGAATTTTCAGAATGTTCATGGATGGGGAAACTTATGCAGAGATAGCCCGCACTTTGAATAGGGAAGGATATCTTTGCCCTAAAGCATATAAGAGGAAAAAAGCAGGAATAGAAATGGCAGAAGCCACAGAATGGAAATGGAGTGGCGGAACTGTTTCAAAGATTTTGGAAAATCAATATTATGTGGGCGACAGTGTGCATAATCAGTTTACGAATGACACATGGGCTGCAAAAAAGCAGAAGGCTAATCCGAAAGAGGAGTGGATAATCGTGGCAAATACACACGTAGCACTGGTTAGCCGGGAAGATTTTAAGACAGTCCAGGAAATGATGCTCAAAAAGAAAGAGAAAAAGAGAAAACCGAAAAATAAAGGAGCTGGTTCGGTCAGTAGTTTTAACTTCTTTAAAGAAAAAATAGTTTGTGCCGATTGCGGAAAAACCATGTATCTTAGAGGCAGAGTTGATGGCAATAAGTTTTTTGAGTGTGGAAATTATACCTTGAATAAAAAGTGCTTCTCCCATTCTGTGAAAGATACAGATGTAAATGATTATGTATTGCGTGTCATCCGAACGCACATTAATGTTTATACAGAAAATGTGGACATGGTACGCAGGCTGAACCAGAGACAGGAAAGCATCCAAAAATATGATGTTTTTAACAGAGAGATCAGAAAGTGCAGAAGAGAGCTGGAGGAGCTTGCAAAGCACCGGGAACAGTTATTTGAGGATTATGTGTGCAAGCTGATTGATGCAGAGCAATATGAAGTTTTTGCAGCCCAGGACACAGAAACAGAAAAAGAGATTCAGAATAATTTGGATAATCTCCTGAAACACAAGGTTGGTTATGAAAAGAATTTCCATACTGAAGAAGAATGGGAAAAAATCATTGATAAGTACCGTAACACAAGAACATTGACGAAGGATATGATTGATGCATTTGTTGAGAAAATTGAAATTTCGTCAGGGGGTGCTATTACGGTTCATCTGGTTTATGATGATATGCTGGAAGAACTGAGACGGTATGCAAAAGAAAGGAAGGCTGAAATATGCAGATAAAACAATGTATCGCTGAATATATCCGCCTTTCTTCGGAGGATAATAATGTAGACGGGAAATTAAAAGCGGAAAGTATCAGCGTTACCTCACAGAGAAAACTGATTTCAGAATTTATTGCCAAACAGCAGGAGTTCATGGATGTACCGGTTATCGAATATGTGGATGACGGGTACAGCGGAACGAATTTTAACAGACCTGGATTCCAGAGGATGATGGAAGATGCCAGAGCAGGAAGAATCAGCGTTATTGTGATTAAAGATTTTTCCAGATTCGGGAGAGATCATCTGGAAGTAGGAAACTATCTGGAGAAAGTTCTGCCGCTATTGGGAGTAAGGATTATTTCTGTCAACGACGGATTTGACAGTGATAATTGTTCTGGCGTGACCGGAGGAATGAGTATTGCGTTAAAAAATATGTTGAATGCAATGTACAGCAAGGATCTATCGAAAAAAGTGCGTTCAGCAATGGCTACACATGCAATGAATGGTGAATATATGCCATCCCGCCCTAAATACGGATATATCAAAGATCCAGAAGATAAACATCATCTGATTGTTGATCCAGAAGCAGCAGAGATTGTACGGCTTGTGTTTACGATGGCTGCAGATGGAGTGAAAAAGCCCCATATAGCACGATACCTTAATGAGCATAACGTAATGACTTGCAGGGAGTATATGAAGAAGAAAGGTATCAAGATTACTTGCGCCATAGAGAAAGAAAAAAAGCTATGGTCGCAGACAACCATTTCAGACATGTTAAAAAATGAGGTCTATCTGGGAAAAACTGTGTGGAGTAAAAAAAGAGTTGCAGTAACTGGAAGTACCAAACTAGCCAAAAATGACAGAGAGGATTGGATTATTGTAGAAGGAACACATGAACCAATCGTGTCAGAGGAATTATTTGCAAAGGCGAATGAGATGGCATTTTCAAAAGAAAAACGTCCATACAAACCAAAGGAAAAAAGTCATGCAATTTTGATGTGTCCATCATGTGGTAGACGGTTGGACTTAACGGGATCTGGTAAATCGTATCGCTGTCCACAAGCACACATGACCGGACTTCCAGAGTGTTCCAACAGCAAGATGGACAAAGTGGAATTGGAGGAAACGGTTTTAGCCTGTGCCAGAAACATGGTTCGGTTTATATCAGAAAATCTGGAAAAGAAGAAAAAAGTGTGGCTGGAAACATCTATTCAGGAAGAAAAACTCTCTACTCTGGCGAGCGAAAAGAAGCGTCTGTCATCCAGAAAGATGAAATTATATTCTGATTACAGAATGGGAAGTCTTACGAAAGACCAGTATATCTCAGAGCTGGAGATAACAACAAAACGCATTGCTGAAATTGATCAGTGTATTCCGGAGATTGAAAATGAAATTGAAGAAGCCCGGAAAAAGATTGAGGAAGCAGGAGCGAAACAGGCAGAGCTGAATGATATTGCAGCATTACAGTCTTTTGATAAAAACGTGCTGTACAAGATTATTGATAAAGTGTATGTCTATGGCGGCGGAAGAATAGAGATCATCTGGAAAATGGATGATATTTTCTTTGTGGGAGATAAGAGTAAAGTCATAGATGTGAATGAGAAAAAAGATGAGTAATTATTTGCAGTAGCATCGCCAGGGAAAACTGGCGGTGCTTTTTGCAAGAAAAACATATTTTTTTTAGTCTTATATTGACAAAAGCAGAGGTAGTTGGACTTCGCTGGGAGGATGTGGATTTAGAAAAGCGCACCATCAATATCAATCATCAGATGACTTATTATCCGAGACGCGAGGATACTTACAAGTGTGAGTTTAGGGTATCACTTCCTAAGACAGATGCCGGTATCAGAACTCTTCCGATGATGAATCAGGTATATGAAGCATTAAAGGGTGAGTATGAGCGTCAGCTCGAAGAAGGTTTTCCAGATGCAGTGGTAGATGGTATGACAGGCTTTATCTTCACCAATCGCTTTGGTACGATTCACAATCCGCAGGCAGTGAACAGAGCTATCAAGAGAATCTACGAGGCGCACAATGCTGAGGAGATAGTGAAGGCTAAGAATGAGCATCGTGATCCTGTGATCATTCCTCATTTTTCCTGCCACCACATGAGACATACTTTCTGTACCCGTTTCTGTGAGAACGAAACAAACGTAAAGGTTATTCAGTCGATTATGGGTCACGCCAGCATCGAGACCACGATGGATATCTACGCTGAAGTGACTGAGATGACAAAGAAGGAAGCATTAGACAATTTATCAGCGAATTTGGATATTTTTTGATGCACCGGAAGGTGCGGCTTAGAAAAGGGTTCGTGATTGTCTTTTTGCAAAGTACAGCAAAAAATGGGAAGTACAGCATTTGTACAGCGAATTTGATTTTTTACTTACTTCATAATACTCGGTAATACTTTTGAGAAAACATTGAAAATACTTGATAATACTGAGTATTTAGGCATAGTATCGCAGCGGCGATACATGTCCCGACGATGAAGACACTGGATAAGTAAAATCAAGGGTTTGCGGTATGTGTTCTGTACCAGAAATCAGATTTTGTACCAATTTTGTACCAATCTATGCAGGGTTTGCGTAGAGATTCGTAGATTTATGTGATTTTGAATGAATAGAAGAGATAATTCAGTTGAAAATACTGGAATTATCTCTTTTATTTTTTGAATGAAGAGATGGTATTAACGAGACATGATTACAATGAAAAATTAATAAAGATGTGATTCGGCCATCAGCCGAAGAATGTGTCCGCAACAGCCGGGCCCGTTCCACAAAAATGAGATGGGCGATCCGCAGTGAAATGTAATTGAAATCAATGTGGAAAAATCACATTTCACCGAATCAAGTAAGCGCGGCGGATGGAGAATGTCTGCTTGACTAATTGATAAAAAGCATAAATCTGGTTTGTCACAAAAACGATTGCGAATATTTCATGATGTAGAAAAAGTGCGCAGTAATCGAGAAACTGCTGCATATACTTTATCAATATCCTGGAATTGTGTGAAGCCGGAGGAAAGTCATGAGCATTTATGTCGTACAGCCGGGAAACAATATTGATGAAATTGCATTAAATTATGGAGTGCCTGTGATACAGATCATAGAGGATAATCAGCTTGTATATCCGTATGAACTGGCTGTCGGTCAGGCACTTCTGATCAGAGACGGCGATATAACAGGTAGCGGGCGTGAAATTATCAGTAATGGATACGCCTATCCTTTTATCAGCCGCTGGGTTTTAGAACAGACACTTCCGTATTTGTCGGATCTGTCTGTTTTTTCTTATGGTTTTACGTCAGAAGGAGAGTTGCTTTCTCCTCTTTTGGATGAGCAGTGGATGATCTTTATGGCAGCGCAGTATGGAACACGGGCGATTCTCACATTGACGCCTCTCGGGGCTGACGGAAGATTTGACAATCGTCTGATCAGCGCGGTGGTAAGAAATCCTCAGGCGCAGGAAAAACTTCTTAATGAATTATTGGCTGTTATGGAAGAAAAATGGTACCGGGGTCTGGATATTGATTTTGAGTATGTATTAGAGGAGGATCGGGATTATTTCACGGAATTTGTCCGAATCTGCACGCAGGTGATGCATGAATATGGATATACAGTTTCTGTTGCACTGGCTCCTAAATCATCGGCAGAGCAGCCCGGGCTTCTTTATGCCGGAAAGGACTACCGGACGCTGGGAGAAGCTGCGGATTCTGTGCTACTTATGACTTATGAGTGGGGATACAAGTATGGACCTCCCATGGCAGTGGCACCTTTAAATAAAGTCCGCCAGGTTGTGGAGTATGCAGTCACTGAGATCCTGCCTTCGAAGATCAGCCTTGGAATTCCTAATTACGGATATGACTGGCCCCTGCCTTTTATCCAGAATCAGACAGTGGCAAAGACTATTGGGAATATAGAAGCAGTGCGGATTGCCATTCATTATGGGGCAGAAATTCAGTTTGATGAAATTGCCCGATCGCCTTTTTTTCATTATTTTGATGAAATAGGAGTAGAGCATGAAGTATGGTTTGAGGATGTGAGAAGCCTGCAGGGAAAATTTGACCTGATTGATGAATTTTTCTTACGTGGTCCGGGATACTGGCAGATCATGCAGCTGTTTCGGGTCAATTGGCTGCTTTTGGCGGAGAGGTTTCGGGTAAAAAAATAATTGAGTACAGTTTTATCCCCTTGACTTGTGTCATATGCCGTAATTACTATAGGATAAAGCCAAAGCAGATTCAAAGGAATTTTGCCAATGATATAAGAAATAAAAGAATCAAGAGTGCTGCTGTGAGCATGACCCCGATCTTACTGGTGAAAGCCTATCAGAACGAAAAAATTCCTTCATTGAAAATGGCTGGAGAAAATGATACAATAAAAATGCTTGAATATTTTGTAAAATGTACTGAAAATAGATATATTGTAAAAACATTGATGTAGTATAAAAGATTTCCGTTGAAAAATAAAAATAGTAGCATTGTTGACAGAAATTTAAATGAATTTTACTTGACAATTAATTTAGAATGATTATAATAAAATTAGAATTGTTCTAAAGGTAGCGAAGCACGAAAGAGGATAAAGTATGACAAAATATGAGAAAGAAGTATTTGCCATTGTAAACACTTCCTGTGAACATCTAACTGTAGAACAGATTTTTCAGAGACTGAAGGAACGACATCCGAAAGTGGTTCTTGCGACAGTGTATAATAATCTGAATAAATTACTGGAGGAGGAGCTGATTCGCAAGGTATCCATCGAAGGAATGCCGGACAGGTATGATCGAATGGAAAAGCATGATCATCTGGTCTGCAGGCATTGTGGGAAGCTTGCAGACGTTACGTTCAAGGATTTGACCGCATCTTTACGGGAACAGATGGGGGACGGATTTTTGTATTATGATCTGAAGGTTTATTATCTTTGCCCCGAGTGCAGGAAAAAACTGGACGAGCAGGATAAAAAAGAATAAAAACCAACATACTTTAAGGAGGTGTATAGAGATGTTAAAAGGAAAGATAGCTATCATTACGGGCGGAACCAGAGGAATTGGATTTTCTATTGTAAAAAAATACCTTGAAAATGGTGCCAATGTGGCTATTGCAGGATCCAGAAAGGAGTCTGTAGAAAAAGCAATTTCACAACTGTCGGAGTATAAAGAACGGGTGATGGGAATTTGGCCTGATTTGTGTTCTCCAGATGAGGTAGCGGACGCATTTGCTTCTGTGAAAGAGAGGTTTGGAAGAATTGATATCCTTGCGAATAATGCCGGAATTTCTTCCAGAACCAGTCTGTATGATTATACGGTGGAAGAATTTTCCAAGATCGTTGATATTAATTTAAAGGCTGTTTTTGTCTGTTCTCAGGCTGCTGCAAGGATTATGAGAGCGCAGGGAGGCGGAGTTATCATTAATACCAGTTCCATGGTTGGGGAGTATGGACAGCCGTCGGGATGTGGTTATCCGGCAACTAAATTTGCAGTCAACGGTCTCACGAAATCACTTGCCAGGGAATTGGCAAAGGATCAGATTCGTGTAAATGCTGTAGCTCCTGGTGTTACGAGAACAGATATGGTAGCTGTACTGCCCAAGGAAATGGTTGACAGAATTTCAGCGGGTATACCGCTTGGAAGAATGGGAGAGCCTCTTGATATTGCAAATGCTTATCTGTTTCTGGCCAGTGATCTGGCAAGCTATGTGACAGGAATCACGCTGCGTGTTGACGGTGCGGCAATGACCTGATAGGGAGGAAAACCAGGATGAATAAAAAAGCGATGTATCAACTGACATACGGATTGTTTGTGCTGACTTCCCGTCTGGGAGAAAAAGATAATGGCTGTATTATTAATACGGCAGGACAGGTGACTTCCAGCCCAAACAGAATCAGTATCACGGTAAATAGGGATAATTTTACTCATGACCTTGTGATGGAAAGCAGAAAGTTTAATATTTCTGTTTTAAGTGAAGAGGCAGATTTCAAAATATTCCAGCATTTTGGTTTTCAATCTGGGAGAACGGCAGAGAAATTTGAGGGGTATCATGCCTGCAAACGCAGTGAGAACGGTCTTTACTATATTACGGAAGGAACAAATGCCTATATCAGTGCAACGGTAGAGCAGACGATTGATCTGGGAAGCCATACCATGTTCATTGCTTCCGTGGATGATATGGAGATGCTGTCATCGGCGCCGTCTGCTTCCTATGCATATTATCAGTCTTCTATCAAACCCAGACCGGAAGAGAAGATTTTGACGGGGAAAACGGTATGGCGCTGTACTGTGTGCGGATATGTATACGAAGGGGAGGAACTTCCAGCAGACTTTGTCTGCCCGCTTTGTAAGCATCCGGCTTCCGATTTTGAAAAGGTGACGTCATAACTTTATACTGTGAAAGAAGGATAGTTTGTTGTTGGCGGTCTTTATTATTTTGTAAAAAACAGCAGCAGGAAATGAAGTGTAATGTCATTCCATCACTTGGAAATTTTCTTAAGTGATGGAATTTTTTTATATTAGAGGATGGAAAAGATAGAAGATCGGTCTTCTTACCGGCGCTCCGGGCCGTGGAAAAACAACTCTGGTCCGTTCCTGGTCTGCCGGATTGAACCCTTCCCTGTATAAGGTGATCTATACCAGCCTTTCCACCGTTACGGTGAATGATTTCTACCGGAATCTCGCCGCGTCTCTGGGTGCCCAGCCGTCCTACCGGAAGACTGAAAACTTTCATATCATTCAGGAGGAGATCAATCGTCTTGCTCTGGATAAGAGGAAGACTCCAGTTATCATCATTGATGAAACGAACTATATCAAAAACGCTGTTCTGAACGATCTGAAGATCCTGTTCAACTTTGAGATGGATTCCAGAGACCGGGCTGTGATTCTCCTGGTCGGCCTGCCTCAGCTGAACAATACGCTCCAGCTTTCCATCCATGAACCGCTCCGTCAGCGTATCATCATGAACTATAACGTTGACGGCTACTCAAAAGAAGAAGGACGTGCTTACATTGAATGGAAACTGAAAAAGGCAGGCTGTACAGATCCTGTTTTTGATGACGCGGCCATGGAAGCGATCCTGAATGCTTCCGACGGTACAGCCCGTGTAATCAGCAAGCTCTGCAATGCTTCACTTGTAATCGGGCATAGCCAGTCAGCTAACCGGATCACAGCCGACATCGTGATGCAGGCAATCAATGACAGCACCCTCGGCTGAGAAGACTCCCGCAATTAATTTGCGGGGGTTTTTCTGTCAGGAAAACAATTCGCAGAAATAATCATCTTTAAAGTGACTGACACATTTGCAAGGTTCTAAAATCAGCACGAAATAATCTGCCGAATGGGGCATCATTTAATTTGCTGGACAACACTCTGCTTTCTGATATCTTACCAATTCCAACATATCTCCACCATTATAATAATAG
>CAMBAL010000074.1 GCA_945864225.1 uncultured Blautia sp.
AGATCTAGTACGGTCTCGTGGGCTCGGAGATGTGTATAAGAGACAGAGATAGCAGGGATTCGTATTGGTAAAATCCGCCATCGTTTCCTCTGCCTGTGCATCTGTACAGCCTGTCATTTCCACTGCAAGTGCTTCACAGAGCGGTACACATGCCAGAGATCCGTCGATTCGCGGATATTCTTCGTAGGACATCTGCGGCTTCGGCACATCAACCGTTTCTGCTCCCACCTGACAGAGCCCCGTCATCATTATCCCAGTCGCTGCCAGCCCCGCAATTACCATCGTCGGCGTTACTTTCCCGTTCATTACCCGCCCCGATATTTCTATTCCTGATACTGCTCTCGCTGGCACTGTCTTTCCTGACATTGTTTTCGCTGACATTCCTCTTCCTGACATTGTTTTTTTCGGCAAAACAATCCCCAAAACCTTTCCTGCTTTTTCCTTCATATACGCTTTCTCCTTTCCATATCCTCATGGATATCATCCCATTGCTTCAACCTGTAATCGGCAATGTGTGGAACAGTAATCGTATCTCACTTCTTCACGAACTTTCAGATACCTCATTATATCATATACGTTTCTGATGCCTGTATATAAAATATATCTTAGTTATGTAATATTTTTGCTTCCTCTTTTTGTTAAAATTGCAGAATGCATCTACGATTGCGCATAATAAAAAGCCTCAGCGTAGCCCGCTACGCCTGCGTTTTTTACCATGCACACTCGAAGAAATATTCTTCGTTATT
Organism: uncultured Blautia sp.; assembly: GCA_945864225.1. Taxonomy (GTDB): domain Bacteria; phylum Bacillota; class Clostridia; order Lachnospirales; family Lachnospiraceae; genus Blautia_A. The sequence continues at coordinate 747 of CAMBAL010000074.1, forward strand.
TGTATAATTATTTACGAAACGATGTATTAAAAATAAGAACTTTGTATTCCATGTCCAAAAGTGTCAATAAATAGTTTCTTGACACTTTTTTTACTGCATGCTATACTCAAAAAATAAGAGGTGATAATATGAAAACAGATTTTGAACATCAAATCATGGAAATTTTTGGAACCACTGACCTCGACAAACTTCGTGAAATTGCCAGAAATGCACAGAGCAGCCACTGCACAGCAGAAGAATCGGTTTATCCAGAGCAGCACTTCTGTGAAGAGCATTACATCTGTGCAAAACATTCCACCGGCAGAAAAAATTCCTTTAACGAACAGCAGATTGCGCAGATTCTTGCACTGCAGCAGCAGGGTATGAAGATTACAAATATTGCGAAACAATTTCATGTATCCCGCCAGACAATCTATAGTCAGATCAAACGGGCACATCATTTCAGCGATGACCCAGATGTTAAAATGCGTATGAATTTCATGAATCGCAATAATCTCTGTACAACCATTGATATTGATTTCAAACATGAAAAAATCAGCATTCAGAACTATACAGATGAGATTCCGCTGCGTGCTTTCGGAGTAGTAACCAATCCGGACTGGAGTGATTTTGAATATTTTCTGGAAGACAGATGCTTTCCCAGAACCCGCGACCATGCGAAGGAAATCCTGCGTGAAATGGGACTTCCCTTTTATGATCCTTTGTTAATTATTGAGAAAACACAGGGACGAATGGCAGGTGATCACCAGTGGATCATGATTCTGAAAAAGGAGGAATAGGACTCATGCAAAGAGAAACAAGTCCCTTGCAAAAAGAAATACGCCTCATGAAAAAAGTTCATCTTGGTACCTGTTCCCCACTTCATAAAACAGATCATACTTCCAAAGGTGATCAGCGCAAATGGAAAGTGGAAGACACATGGTACAAAGCAGATTATATGGGATATGAAAGCTTTTCTGAAGTTCTTATCTCCCGTCTCCTGCAAAAAAGCAGTCTGCCTTATCCTTTTGTAACATATCAACCCGTTCAGATTGAATATAAGGGAAATCTGATCCGTGGCTGTTCCAGCAAGGATTTTTTAAACCAGAATCAGATGCTGATTCCTCTGGAAAAATTACATCGCCAATATACCGGAGAGAGTCTTGCACTCAAACTTTCAGAATTTCCCGAAACAGCGGAACGTATTGAATACCTGGTAAAAAAGACAGAAAAGCTTACACACATCAGCAATTTTGGTTCATATATCACTGCAATGCTGGAGATTGACGCTTTTTTTCTGAATGAAGATCGTCATACAAATAATATCGCTGTTATTTATGATGAAGAAACAAAGCAATATTCCTTAAGCCCAATTTTTGATCAGGGACTTTGCCTGTTTGCAGACATAACCCAGGATTATCCTCTCCATCTGTCTGTAGAGGACTGCATAAATAAAATTGAGGCGAAACCATTCAGCACTGATTTTGATAACCAACTGGAAGAAGCAGAGAACTTATACGGAGTCCAGCTGCATTTTCATTTTTCTTTCAAAAATATTCAGGAAGAATTAGAACAGCTTGCCGGGTTTTATCCTATAGAAATTTGCGGACGTGTTGAACAGCTGCTGCGAACGCAGATGCGAAAATATGCGTATTTGATAAAAAATAAGTAATGTACTCTTAGTATATCAAAATCATCGTTTTATATCATCTTCATTTCAAATTCCCGATTTGTCCATAGATTAATCTCTATATGATAAATCGGGAATTCACTGACTTATTATCCAGTTTTAATAATACTTTTCACGATATTTACCTTAGCGCTAATGCTTGCCTTAGGAAAAAGTTGTACTTCATCAACTATGTTGACCGAATGCGAGGCAAATTTCCCGCAAAGTGGGGCATACAGATGGCGGGAATGAATTTTCGAACACGCTCTACCCCAGAAAAACATCTCGAATCGCTTCAAGATAACCCATGCCATACGTTTCATCCGGTTCGAGATAGCTTCCTTCTGTCCATTCGTTCCAGGCATTGATCGTAAACATTTTTGTATGATTTTCCTCTGTAAATCGCTTCATTTCTTCCAGCGCAGCCTTGAATTTTTCCGGTGTATTGTCCGTAACAATCGCTGTATACGGATAGTTCAGCACCTCATATCGATCTGTCATAATCGTGCGTGGAGACGGATCCCAGCCCATTGTAATATTGGGGAAATACGGGACATTGTATGTCTCTGTATATTCAGAAAACAACGGCACACTGTGCTTTATCATCTCATCGTAAGGCACTGTCAGCCTGTCTTCCGGAAGGTAATGGTGTACCCATACATAAGAAGATACACTGTCAAAACCAAGGTCTTTTAAGAACCTGTTAATGTCCTCCACCATAATCTCTCCGGGCAAAATCTGTCTGCACCACACAACAGAATTCAGATGGAGTCCGCCAAGTCCTCTGTCTGCTGTCTTCTTTCTGAAGCGTTCCAGCGCTTCCCTTGTTTTCTCCACACTTCCAAATCCCTGTACCAGATTGGACGGCATGTAAAAGGACATATACAGATCTCCGTCTATCCTCCAATAATTCTCCTGCGTAAAATAATTTTCGATAATATAATCTGTCATTTTTTCAAAAGTTTCCGGAGTAATCACACCCTCTGCGAGAACAGGCGGATCCAGATGTCTCGTACACGGGTGAATATCTGTCCAGTCATGATTTGCCCACATAAGAGCAAACTTCAAGTCTTTGCTGTTCTCTGCTTTCAAAAATCCCTGTTCCAGAGCACGGTTCAGATAGGGTCCATCGTTATACCAGTACCAGTCAAAGATAAACGCATCGATTCCATGATCTGCTGCTGCCCTGATTTTCTTTCCCATAACCTCCGGTCTGGATTCGTCTTCATATCCCCAGGCAGGTACGCGAGGCTGATAATGCCCCTCAAACCGCGGTTTTGCATTCTTCACAAGTTCCCATTCCGTCCATTCTCTGCCATGCCATTTCTCATTTCTGGGATCCACATGGTAATTTGGAAAATAATATACCCCTATTTCACATTCTTTCTTCCTGTTCATAACACTCCAAAATCCCTTTCTCCAATCTAATTTTTCAGCTGGTTTTCTATCTGGTTTTCCAATTTGTTATACTGTAAAATCACCAATACAACTGTGAAATCACTAATACACCGGAAAAGATTCAAGTCCGTATACAAATCCAATGTATCCGTTATTTTATTTAAAATGTATCAGTTTTATCCATCATTATCAGCCTTGCCGCTCCATAAATACCGGCATCATTTCCAAGAGAAGCCAGTCGCAGTTTTGTACCGCCAAATGGTTCATATGCGTACTGTCGGTAATATTTTTCAATATAATCCAACACAATCTGACCGCCTTTTGTCACGCCTCCGCCGATTACGATCATCTCCGGATTCAGCAGACAGGTACAATCTGCAAGCGCTTTTCCAAGATATTTTCCAAACCGCTCTGCTATCTGTACAGCCACCCGATCTTCTTTTCCGGCAGCTTCAAAAACTGTTTTGGCTGATACTTTTTCATTTCTTAAAAGAGAGGGTTCCATGGTTTGCTCCAGTGCTCTTTCTCCCATCCAGCGAAGCCCTGTTGCAGAAGCCAATTGCTCCAGACATCCATATTTCCCGCAGACACATGGAACCGGCATACGATCTTCCACATGCATATGCCCAATCTCTCCTGCAGTCCCATATACACCTGTCAGAATCTGATTTTTCACCACAATTCCGCAACCGATTCCCGTCCCAAGAGTGACAAACATCATACTGTGACAATCCCTGGCACTTCCCTTCCATGCTTCTCCAAAAGCCGCCAGATTCGCATCATTCTCTGTCCGGACAGGCAATCCGGTTTGTTCTGACAGTTCTCTTCCAAGCGGTACATTTTGCCATCCAAGATTCTCTGCCAGAAGGACCATTCCATCCTCTGATACCTGTCCCGGCACGCCTGCTCCAATGCCGGTCAACCGCTCCGGTTTCAGTTTTCGTTCGTATAATTTCCGGTTCACAGATGCTGCAATATCCTGAATAATCTCTGCTCCATTTCGTTCTCTGTTTGTCGGAATACTCCATTTTTCCAACAAAGCACCTTCTAAATCAAACAGTCCTAATTTAACAGAGGTCCCTCCGATATCGATACCAAGACATGCTTTTTTCTGCATATTTCCCTCTATATTACTGTCAATGCATACTTCTTTTCTCATATTCATTTCTATCCCTAAGTGTTTTATTTTCAAACACGCCCCGGTCCATAAAGGAAACAAAGCTGCACAAATCGTGCAGCTTCATTCCCTTTATTTATCTATCTCCCTCTCAAAAAATCCATTATTCACCGGCAAACAGAACCACTTTTACCGGTCCGCTGGAATGTCTTCCTGCCAGGGAAATATCCACGATCAGCTCCAGGCGGCTCTCCGTAAATGCTTCTGTATTAAGTTCAAATTCTTTCTCCGCGCAGGCCAGATACAGGTTATTCAGCGGAAGTTCTGCAACTGAAGCGCCCACGGTTTCCACGCCATCCGGAAGATACAGTTTGATTTTGACCCACTGCTGTTCTCTCATGGTGTTGGAGTTTACCACTTTTACTTTGAATTTTCTTGTTTCTCCGCGTTTGAAGAATACGGAATCCTCATAATCGATCATAACACTGAAGGCCGGGAACTCATATCTTGCAACATAAGACGGCAGTGCACACAGATCACGGATCGGCAGTTCTTCCGAAATACCATTTCCATTAATTCTCGGGAGATAATCCGTTGTCTTGCTGCAGAACAGTTCATCTCCTTCACGGCACTGAATTTCCATACCGCCAGGTGCAAATACATCGCAGAGATCCTGTCCCAGGAAGCCCGGTACATCACGAAGAATACGTTCCGCAAGTTCGGTTGCCGTATCAGGTACCCAGATTCCATGGCTTGTCTTGTCAATACACATAGTTACAATTTTGTCATTCAGCGGACTTGTCCATTTCTCCGGAAGTCCGGATGCACCGTAAATAATGCCAAGCAGAGCACCAAGCGTTGCACAGGTACAGTCAGTATCTTCTCCACAGTTATTGGCATAGATCAGACTCTTTCCGAAATCACCTTCTCCATACAGAAGTCCCAGAACAGTAAATGCCACATTTTCCGGTGCATCAAATCCCGGTGCGCCGATTTCCATTCCCTCGTTATCTTTTTCAGGAATTTCACTGAGTTTCTTTCCCTGAATGCCAAATGTACCAGGTGCTGCATTGTGCACTATTTTTCTTGCTTCCAGGAAGTCCACATGATTGTGATAACATTCTACTGCCTTGCGGATTGCTTTTGCCATCATGCTGTCTTCCGGGATATAGGACAGACCGATTTCCACCAGCTTCTCTCTGTCACTTTCCACAAATGCCGCACTCTGAAGAGCAGCGGTAAAAATTTCCCCGTACATGCCCTCGCCTGCATGGTCTACGATTGCATCTTCATAGGCATATCTGGTTGCAATTTCCGGATGCCCAGGTGCCAGGCATGCCCATACTTCTGAACGGATCCAACAGCCATTGCTGTCTTTGTAAGTATTATCCACTTCCCCGCTCATCGGAGGTACCAGTCCGGCTTTCAGATTTGCTTTTCCTGTACCATATTCCACCCAGTTGGGGATTACATAGGAAAGCCAGTACTCTCCAAGAATCGAAGCATTTACATTTCTTCCGTAACGCTCTACAGCTGCCAGCCATACGATCTGCAGATCCAAGTCATCATTGGCAGGCGGTCCCATAGTAAGATCCTGAATGTAAAAATCAACATTCGGAATAGAACGTGTACATTCAAACGGAGCACCAAGAACACCTCCCACATTCTTTCCGACCCAGCATCCTGTCATCTTGTCTCTGAATTCTTCATACTTTAAAATCATCGTTTTTGCCTCCCGTTTTCCTTATCTGGAATTTTATTTTTGAACTGTGAAGAATTTACTTCCACAGTATCCTTTTATCACCATAAATTCGCTTTCACAATATTTTTTCATCAAAGATTACTTTCCTGTAATCTCATAGTTTTTCTGAACTGCGAAGGTGTTTCCCCCATAATACTTTTAAATACTTTTGTAAAAACCCGGTAGTCACTGAAACCAACTTTTTCCGCCACCAGAGTAATGGATTCATCACTTTCTGTCAGGTACTTCTTCGCCCGCTCCACCCGCATCTGATTCAGATACGCATGATAACCGATACCCAGTTCTTTCTTAAACAGCTGACTGATATACGCCGGATTCATCTCCATCTGTTCCGCCAAAAGAGTCAGACTGACATTCTTTTCCTCCAGATGCAGCTCCATATATGCAATAATCTTTTCCAGAGTTCCGGAAATCACCTGTCGCCGTCTGGGATTGTTCATCACCTTTTCCACCAGCTTCTCAAGCACCGGCACAAAGCTTTCAAAGTCAATAGGCTTCAGAATAAAATCTGATACACGCAGCCGCAGTGCCTCCTGACAATAAGAAAAATCATCATATCCGGTCACTACCACCACATAGACAGGCCTGGAATCCTCTGTTTGATTCTGGATCTCCTTAATTGCTTCCAGTCCATTCAATTTGGGAAGATTAATATCCATGATCACGATATCCGGCTTCAATTCTTCCGCTTTTCTTACGGCTTCTTCCCCGTCCATGGCTGTACCGACAACTTCACACTGATATTGCTTCCAGTCAAATACCTTCTGGTAGCCTTCCAGTATCATGGCTTCATCATCTACCAGAAGAACTCTGCATAAATTCATCTTTCCTCACTTTCCACCTTAATCTGAATATGGACACTTGTACCGCCTGCTTCATTTTTGGAATAACAGATACTGCAGTTACTCTGATAATACAGTTTCAGTCTGCTGATCACATTCACGACTCCCAGATGTGCAGCCTCACCCTGTACCTCAAACTGGGTCCGGTAAATACTCTCCGCACTTTCCCTGCTGTAATCATTCAGTTCGTCAAGTTTTTCCTGAGAAATTCCAACTCCGTCATCAATGATCCAGATGGAAAGCACCTGTTCTTCCGCCCGCTCTTTGAATATTTTCAAAGTGATTGTTCCGCAATATCGCCGATCCTTCAAACCATGCATCAAACTGTTTTCCAGAAGCGGCTGCAGGGTAAAATTCGGGATTTCCACTCCCAGAACCTCTTCCGAAATCTCCGTCTGATAGTTCAGTTCCGAATAACGGTAACACATCAGACTCATATAGGCATCCAGCATTTCCACTTCTTCTTTTACTGTCACCATGGACGAATGCACACGGGTACTCAGGCGATAAAATTTCACCAGTTTCATCAGCATCTCAGAGACCTCTGCATCTCCATTGATAGCTGCTTTCAACCGTATCATATCCAGAGTATTGTAAAGAAAATGAGGATTGATCTGCTGTTTCAGATAAAGCATCGCCATTTTCTGTTCTGAAATCTCGGCTTTCTGCAGCTGGTCGCGTGCGCGATATTCCGAAATGACCAGCTTATTGATTCTGTCAATCATGTTATTAAACGAATTTTTCAAAATTCCTACTTCATCCATGCGATGAATTTCATAATGATTGATCAGGTCATCCGGTTGAAAATTCTCAACCTCCACAGAAAAATCGACAAGACGTTTCAGATTTTTCCTGGTCATTTTCTGAACACTGAACAAGACAATCAGCGAACACAAAACGGCCAGAAGCAGACACCAGACTACTAATTCTCTGACTTCAAGATAGATCGAAGCATACGTCTTCATCGTGATCAGAAGCATACCACTGTAATCAGACTTCTGATAAGCGCACAAATACTTTTTTCCACCGATTTTTGTGGTAAATGTTCCTTTTTTGTCAGTAATTTCCTCATAGATTTCTGAGTCCTCATCTGCCAGATTCTCACCTATGGAATCCTGATCAGAACAACAGACAATCTGATTATTTTCATCTGCAATGACATAGGAAATATCCTTTTCCAGATATTCATCACAGATATCCTTCATCTTTCGGATTGGTGTCCGAAGAGCAATATATCCGATAATTTCATAAGGAGAAAAACTTCGTATCGGTCTCACCAGATAAATATTATTTCTCTGAAAAATATCATTTTTATATGTATCCGAATATCGAAAACCCTCCGGAAATCCATCCATATATAAATGACATCCTGAAATGTTTGTTTCAAAATCAGCATTACTTTTTACTACCTGAAAAAACTCATCCACATTTCTTTCCAGTCCAAGAGAAGGGGAAGCGGAATCACGATAAAAAACCATGGTTTCGTTATTAAACATATAAATCCCCTTAATATCATCCCTGATGGAAATCATAGAAAAATAGAGATTTTTCAGATATTCCTCATTCTCCACCTCTTCTTGATAGGTGTATCCGAATCCCTTCAGAATTTCCTGTACCCGGTTGTCTGAAAAGGCAATCAGAGACACCCGCCCCATATCCTTCAGTTTATTATCCACAGAGCTCAGAGTATTGGAAATGTAAACATCCATCATCTTCTCATCTCTGCTGACATGATACTGAATATTCAATTTCAATGTACCTGCAATACTGAATATGGATACCAGAAGGAAAATCAGAATATTCGTTATACTGATTCTTTTTACAATACTGGTTCTTTTATACGAAGCATTTCTTTTCATAAAAACCTATCCTTTGACTGCTCCTGCCGTCAATCCTTCCATCAGCTGTCTGGAAGCCAGCGTGTAGAATATGGCAATCGGAAACAGACAGATAATACATGCCGCAAACAGATTATTAATCGTAAATCCAGTACTCAATGTGGTCTGTGCGAAACGCAGCGGGACTACAGACATTGGCTGTTTATCCGTATCATTGATAAAGATCATAGCCATCTGCAGTTCATTCCAGGATGACAGGAATGTCTGAATCAGAACAAACACAAGCCCCGGTTTTGCAATCGGGAGCATGATCTTGCAGAATGTTTTCCATTTACCGGCACCATCAATTCTGGCCGCATCAAGCAGCTCATCCGGCAAAGCATTATAGTAATTCGTCAGAATCATCAGGTTAAAGCATGCACTTCCTGTTGCATACGGAAAAACCAGAGACCATCCTGTATTATTCAGATGAAGCCCTCTGACAATCTGATAAAGTGGAAAAATGGTTGCAGAAGCCGGAATCATCATTGCGGTAAGAAGGAGATAATAAATCGCCCTTTTACACGGAAAATGAAGCTTCGAAAACGCATATGCTGCCATAGAAACCACGATACCAACTACCAGAAGCGTTCCTCCAACTACAATGATACTGGTAGTAATATTAGGAATCAGATTATAATACTCAAATACCTTCAGATAATTCCCAAATCCATTTACAGCCAGAGATTTCTCCAGCATCAGGCATAATGGAAACATTACAATGACCAGCACAATGATGCATACAATCTGTGTTACAATCCTGTAAGGCAAAGAATTTTTCATCGGCCGCTCATCTCCTCTTTTTCATTTTTGTAGTAATACCTTAGCTGCAGAACCGTCAATACCATTGCAATGATAAACATATAAACTACAATGGTAGAAGCTTCTCCCTGTTTAAAGGTATTAAACGATTTCGTATAAATGTACGTTGAAAAACTTTCTGTTGCATGGGCAGGACCGCCCTTTGTCAAAACATATGACAGATCAAAAAACTTCAAAGCACCAAGAACACCCAGAAGAATCAATGTAATGTGTGTTCCTTTCAGAAGCGGAAACGTAATATAAATAAACTGTTTGAAGCTTCCTGCTCCATCAATTGTTGCTGACTCATAAAGATCCTGAGGAATATTCAGCATATTTGTGTAATACATCAGCATACTGTATCCGGTCCACTGCCAGATATTAACAAAAATCAGGCAGCCCAGAACTGTTTTCGGGGACGCCAGCCAGGGCTGGCAAAGCGCATCCAGATGAATCATGCGAAGGATGGTATTCAAATAACCTCTGTTTGTTTCAAATATTTTTGAAAAAACAGTACCGATAATTGTTGAGGTACAGATTGCCGGAAGATAAAACAAAATCCTGTAAAACCCGGATAATCTGATTTTTCTGATAAAAAACGATGCCAGTACAATTCCAAGAGCTGCCTGAATCAACGTTGTTGCGACTGCAATCCAGCAAAAATTTTTGAAGCATTTATGCATAATAGGATCTGAAAATAATTTTTTATAGTTATCCAGTCCGACAAAAACTTTTTCAGGACTTACTCCATTCCAGTCATAAAAGCTGATAATAAAATTATATACAATCGGATAAGCAAAGAATATCAGAAATAAAACCAGAAGAGGAACAACAAACATAAAGCTGGTCAGACTGTCTTTTTTTCTGTAATTAAGGTGCATCTATTTCTCCTCCCTATTAAGTCAAGTCTTTTTTCCTTGAATATCAAGGATTTTTTCAATAT